>JAZUJG010000319.1:0-4324 GCA_045642645.1 Acutalibacteraceae bacterium
ACCGTTTTTATAATCCTTGAAGCCGCGGTTGTCGTGATTGCCTACGGTCATCATAAACGGAATATGCTCAACAATGCCCTTTAAGCCCTCAAATGCGCCGTTCCACTGCACCTCGTGCTGACCGCAATCGGTATTATCGCCTGCGGATAGTATAAATCTTGCATCGGGATTATCGGCAAGAACTTTATTCATAAGGCGCGTAAAATCGGAGTAATCGGGTAAATCGTGCGGCTCGCCTTTCTGCTGGTCGGAAACGCAGATAAACTTAAAGCTCTCGGCATTTTCGGGCTCGGTGCTAAAATAAAATTCATCGCTTCTGTATTCATCATCGCCGACGGTATAATAATACTTTTTTCCGGCTTCAAGGTTCACCATGTGCGCCCAAAACATATTGCTTTCGTCAATATCACTTTTGAAAGCATCAGTCTCGGCATCGAAACGCATATATTCTTTTTCGTCGTCTTTGCGACAAAGAGCATAGCCGTTTTTGATATTCGTACAAGTGCGCCACGTTACCGTCATAGAGGTTTTGGCATCGCCGTTTATGCTTAAAAATATGTGATCGGGCTTATGTTTTGAGCCGCGCGGTGGTTTAATAAAGTCTGCCATAATTACTCCTGTATTTCTGTAAAAAATTCAACAATCATTTCTTTTGTGCAGGCGGCTTTCCCCTGCACCATACCGTCTCTGCCGCCGCCTCTGCCATTAAGCGCTTTATTTATCAAACCCGAGATATCGCGTGAATCCAGTGTTTTGGATGCCGCAATATACGAGTAGCCGTTTTCATCCGTACCCGAAAAAACAGCACTGATTCTCACGCCGTCAACGGTCAAATTTACAAGCTCGCGCATCATATCCGAGTCAAATGAATCGGTTACAAAGTAAGCATCGGTCGAGGTTTTCACCATTTGGCCTGCACTTGCCGAAGCAACGCTCATTTTAAAAGCATTGTACTCTCGCCGTAATGCATCGGCATCTTCAAGCAGCTTGTTTACGCGCGCGGGAATCGCTTCCGGTTTAACGGAAAGCGCGGCGCCCGTTTCGGCGCAGTAATTGTGCTTACCGCGGTAATCCTCATACGCACTCTTACCGCATTTAATCGTGAAGCGAATACCGCCGCGATGGCGCAATCTGTCAATTATTTTTATTATGCCAACCTCACCGGTGCTGCGTACGTGCGGCGCGCAGCAGGCGCAAATATCGACATTTTCAATATTAACTATACGAACATCCTCGGTCAATTCAAGCTTGCTTCTGTATTCAAGTGTTTTGAGTTCTTCGGCACTCGGAAAATATGCGGTAATCGCGTAATTTTTCCACACCGCTTCATTAGCCTTTGATTCAACAGTATCGAGTTCCTCATCTGTCAGTTCACGATCAAAATCAATAACGGCGGTTTCGTCATCCATGTGGAAACCGACGTTTTCACAACCGTAGAGTGAATGAGCGATACCCGAAACAATGTGCTCACCGCTGTGAATCTGCATTCTGGAAAAGCGCTGCTCCTTATTGACGGAGCAATTGGCTTTACCGAGTTCAACCGCAGATTTACAGTAATGTGTAACGGTGCCGTCTTTAATCTGCGTATCGGTCACGCTTACGCCGTTAATAACGCCGGTATCGCCTTTCTGACCGCCGCCCTCGGGGAAAAATGCGGTTTTGTCGAGAATGACGGCAAAGCCTTTGTCGGTTTTTTCGCACGATAAAACATCGGCTTCAAAATCAAATATGTAACTGTTTTCGTAAAAAATCAAATCTGTTTTCATGCTGCAAAAAATAATGACGCGGCAATAAGATACTGCCCGGTGTAATAAAGTGTGTGATTAAGAACTATGCTCAAACGGCTTGTTCTCGCCTTTTCATCGTTGCCGAAATAAATGCCGGCAAGCAAGGCATCGGAGGCGATGAAGAAAACCATACCGGCAAAGAAAATAATGCTCATATAGGTGAAGCCGCTTTCAATCATACAGTCACCCGCAAGCGAAAGTGTGCCGCCGAGCACCGACATATATGTAACGGTGATTTTCTTGGATTCGCCATACTTGACCTTCAAGATATCCTCGGTAAACGCGGTAAAGCACGCAACTACTACCGCACCGCTTAAAAATGCAATCCAGCCGAATTTCGGCTTGTAGTAGATAAACATAAAGAGAGAATAAAAAAGATGACCTATAAGGAAGCTGAGAAAGCCTGCGTTTAGGTAACGCTTTTCGCCTTCTTTATGTGCATATTTAAGGTCAAGCCATATATCGCCGAGCATACCGAAACATAAGCCAATTATAACAAACAATACACTCGCAAATGCACCGTTCAATGCTACCGGAACAGCTTTACTCGATAACAAATCAAACTGTTCGAGTCTGATAATAGGTGCAAAGTTCGGTATCAACGCACAAACTGCGGTAAATATAAAAAGAATGCTTGCAAGCGCCTTACGAAGCACAACATCGACAGTAACGACTGCTTTGCGCTTACTTATAAATGATGCAGTGGCAATAACACCAATAACGAATACAACAATAAAAGCGATAAGCGGTATATACGATGAAATCATACCGATAAATTCACCTGATTGCCGATTGGCGTTTAAATATTCAAGATAATACATCAAAAGCCTCCCAACACTTGATATTTTGATGATAGCACAAACACGAGGTAATTTCAATGAATAAAAACAATAAAAAACGATTGCATAATTTTTCACACAAAAGTTTGTGTAAATTCACGATTTGTTTACACTTGCATTTTCCTGCACGGAATGATAATATGTACTTAAAGTTAATACGCCAATAACTTTACGCAAACACCGACGGCCACTCAACCATTTGAGTGACCGTCGGTGTTTATTTATGTAAATGTGACAAAATATATAATACTTATTTTACCATATTAGTATTGATTTTAAAGTACTGTTGATGTACAATTTATTTGTATATTTTTGAGGTGATTTTTATGCCGCTTGTTACAATGAAAGAGCTGCTCTCAGAAGCAGAAAAAAACAAAAAAGCCATCGGTGCATTTTCCGTCGGCAATATGGAAATGATTATGGGTGCCGTTAAAGCTGCCGAGGAAAAATCCACCCCGATTATTTTGCAAATCGCCGAAAAACGACTTTCCTATTCGCCACTTGCACTTGTAGGCCCCATGATGATAGCAGCTGCAGAAAACAGCGATGTTGATATTTGCGTTCACCTCGACCACGGGCTTACTCTCGGCACGGTTTGCGAAGCACTTGATATCGGCTTTACATCCGTTATGCTCGACAGTTCCGCGCTGCCGCTTGAAGAAAATATCGACCAGACCTGTGCGGTTGTTGATATTGCGGAACAGTACGGTGCCACGGTCGAAGCCGAGCTCGGTCTTGTGGGCGGAGCCGAGGGTGGTGCGTGCCACGAAATACAGTGTACCGACCCCGATACAGCAAAGCGGTACTGCGATGAAACCGGCATAGATGCACTCGCCGTTGCCATAGGCAATGCTCACGGCAGGTACCCCACTTTACCCGAGCTTCGTTTTGATATTCTTGAAAAAATCAATAAATTATGCGATATTCCGCTTGTACTGCACGGCGGCACCGGCATAAGCGATGCGGATTTCAGACGCTGCATTGAAAACGGTGTCAGAAAAATCAACATAGCTACCGCGAGCTTTGAAGCGGTGGTCAAGGCTAATGAAAACTCCGCCGCAAATAAATTTGACTACTTTGCATCCTCCGCACAAGCGGTCAATGCGGTATGCGAAAACATTAAAAAACATATTGATATTTTTAATATGAGATAAACGGAAAGGAATGTTTATTATGAAATATGTAGAATTCCCCGAAAACAAAAAATATGACCTTGTGCTTTTAGGCAGAGTTGCGGTGGATTTTAACCCCACCGATTACTACCGTCCGCTTGACGAAAGCACGACTTTCAAAAAATACCTCGGCGGCTCGCCCGCAAATATCGCAGTCGGTCTTTCAAGACTTGGCAAAAAGTGCGGATTTTTTGCACGAGTTTCCGACGACCAGCTCGGCACCTTCGTAGAAAATTTCTTTAAAAATGAAGGAATCGACTGCTCGCATATAACCCGCTGCACCAACGGCGAAAAAATCGGTCTCACCTTTACCGAAATTCTTTCTGAAACCGAAAGCTCAATTCTTATGTACAGAAACGATGCGGCAGACTTAAAGCTCGATGTTGCCGATATTGACGAGGAATATATCTGCAGCGCCAAAGCTCTGCTCATATCCGGCACGGCTCTTTGCGAAAGCCCCTCCCGCGAGGCGGCTCTCAAGGCAACCCTGCTTGCAAAGAAAAACAATATCCCCGTAATTTTCGAT
>JAZUJG010000320.1:0-3558 GCA_045642645.1 Acutalibacteraceae bacterium
GCCGCAGACGGCTCATACTTTGTAAACGAGCGCGCCGATATTTCCGTTACCTTTAACGGAATTTGCTTTGACGGCTCATATATCGGCTCAAACGGCAGCATCTTTATTCCCGTAACCGACAACAGCCTGCAATACAAGGTATTTGACGGCGACAATGAAATTGCGGTTACTGCCGACCGCACCGAAAACGGCACCGTGCTTTCGCCGCAGGAGGATACCGACCTTGTGCTCTGTGCAATCGAGGTCAACGACGGCGGTGCAAAATACAATTACCGTGCGGTGCGCGAAAACTTCCTTATCGCCGCGCCGGACGGCAACGAATACGCCGACCGTGTGTTTACCGACAGGCAGACAATCATCGGCATAGGCGACGATTACAACAATATATCTTTCGTGAACTGCGATTTTGAAAACGGATTTACCGTTTTGCAGCGCTCGCGTGAAAGCATTTTCATCGACTTCCCCGTTTACCGCGATGAATATGACGAAATTATGCACGAATACGATTCAACCGTAAACGGTGAAGTAACGGTTTCGGGCAATATTGAAACGGCGTTTGAATTCAGCCGCGTTACATTCAACAATGCACCGGCTATGACCGTTGTATCGCAGGATGTGCCCTACGATGTATGCGGCAACGGCGAAGCGCACTACACCTTGAACGGTGCGGTCGTCAACTCCGTAAACAGCGATGAGGATGACTTTTTCAGGTTTGAATTTTGCCGTAACTGCTATGCACCGCACGATTATGATTACAACAGCTATAACCACTTGCTGTGCGAGGGCGAACATAGCTTTGAGCTCGGCTGTAACGGCAGTATAGGTAATGTATCGGTCAATGACGACTGTGCAATTACCACTGTTATGTTTAACGGCGTAATCTACAGTGCCTCGCTTGAAATATATAAGGAAACCGCAATTGACGGCATACTGAGAGTGCGGTCGAATAATTGGGAGCGCGAGCCCGCCGAAATAAGCATTACGGGTGAAATCAAAAACAATTCACTTGAACTTGACGGGCAGATAATCGATATTTCCGATTTGGCGTTTAATACCGACGATGATGAACGGAAAATATATATCGGCACCTGGAACGAAAATAATACGGTTATCGGCAGCCACAGTGTGGAACTGTCGGGCGGCGGCGAAAACACGGCGAATTTTACCGCCGAAAGCGGTGCAGGAATCATCACCGAATTTGACCGTTTCGGGCTGAATATAAACGGAAATTCCTTTGAAATCGGTCAGCCGCATATTTTCGGCACAGAGGGCAACTACAATGTTTATATAGGAACGGCTGACAGAAGCATAAATTACGGTCTTCTGGTAAACGGCGAGCCCGTTGATTTTGATACGGAGTATATCGACGATGAGGAAAAAACACACCTGCGCCCCGCAGAATCGCAATACGATTGCGGCGACTGGTGGCTTGAAGCCGAAAAGGACGGCGTAACCGTCTGCGGTCGGGTTCACCACAAATCGGATTTCTGCGAGCATGAATTCGGCGATTGGATACTCATAGACGAGGGCAACTGCCGCAATGACGGTGTGGAAATACGCACTTGCCCGTACTGCGAAATGGCAGAGTACCGCAATGTTGAGGGTAATGCGGACATTCACGATTTTGAATGTATAATCACAAATCACGAGCACGAAAACCACGAGGGCTTTTTCCGCTGCCGCCTTTGCGGCTTTGAAGCCGATGCGGTTGACGGTATGGAGCTTGTAGATTACGGCTGCGAGCTGTGTCTTTTCAGCACAGAGATTATTGACGATGTAAACACAATAGTGCACTCGAGAGCGAATTTTTACGATACCTATGTACCGAACTTTATAAACGGCAAAGATGTAACGGCTCTCGGCGAGAGCGCATTTGCGGGACATACGGATATCCGTAATCTGAATATCGCTCCCGGAATAAACTCAATAGGAGCGTTCTGCTTTGCCGGCTGCGGCAATCTTAAAAAAGCCACAATACCCGACTCCGTTACCGAAATCGGTGAAAATGTATTTGACGGCTGCGACGAAGACCTTGTGATTATATGCAGCGAGGGCAGCTGTGCACAGCAGTATGCGCAGGCAAACGGCATAAAATGTGTGTGTCTGCCGTTCTCCGTTCGCCCCTCGGCTTCGGTCGATACGGATGCAAAGGTGATTTTTACGCACGCATTCAATATCACGGACTTTGCGGCTGATGTTGCGGACTATGACAAAACCGACAGCGAAATAAGCATTGTTCCGTCGGTCAGAATAAGCAAGGGCAATTACCGTTACGGTACGGGTAGTGTAATTTCGTTCTACCTCAATAACGAGCTTACGGAGTACACGCTTATTGTCAACGGCGATTTGGACGGCGACAGTGCGATTGATGTACTGGATGTTGCACTTACCGAAAGATTCTGCAACAATCACGGCACCCCCACTGCCGAGCAGATTTACGCCGCTGCAGGCTATGCCGCAGAAGAAATTGATGTAAACTGTCTGCAGAACATAGTAAACCGCGCCCTTGAATCATAAAATGGGCAATAAAAAAGCGCAGACCGAAAAAACGAAAAGAGTTCGTGCATTATACATCGGTAAATTACTTTCGTTTTTTCTTGCGCCGTTTTCGCCCTCGGAGTATCTTCATACGCCTGTCGGGCGAAAAACGGCACATCTGCATCTTTTTTCTTTGCCCATTTGGTATGTTTTCGGGCAATAAAAAAGCAGACGGTTTCGGAAAAATCCGAAACCGTCTGTTATGTTTTACTGCAATTTAATCAAGTGCATATTTTTTATCGAACTCATCGAATACGGCATTAAACTCTGCGTTGTTGTACTTAACGCCGTTCAGGTATTTATGCGTATCGAAATCGTCATTTTCGACCTCAATAACCGCAACGGCTATATTTGAGCAATGGTCCGAAATTCTTTCGCAGTTCGTAAGTATATCGGAAAGCACAAAGCCCATTTCAATGGTGCAGCTGCCGTGCTGCAGGCGGTCGATATGGTTCGATTTTATAGTCGCGGTAAGGTTATCTATAACCTGCTCCAGCGGCTCAACGGTCTGCGCAGTCACAAGGTCATTTTTCTCGTAAACCGTTGTGGTGGTAATCACTATTTCCTGTATGGCTCTCAAAAGCGTATCAAGCTCTTTCTGCGCTTCGTCGGAAAATTCGATTTTCTTTTCGTATATTTCGAGTGCGGTCTTTTGCAGGTTGAGTGCGTGGTCGCCAAGGCGTTCAAAGTCGCCTATGGTGTGCAGCATACGCGAAATTTTGCGGCTGTCCTTACTTGATATTGATTGCATTGAAAGCTTCACAAGGTATGTGCCGAGTTCATCCTCATATAAATCGAGCACATCCTCGTTATCCTCGATTCCCTTTGCCGATTTTTCATCATAATTAAACAGTAAATTGAGCGATGAAAGCAGGGTTTCCTTTGCAAGCAGGGCCATCTTTGCGGTGTGGTTGTCGCACTCCATAATGGCGACCGACGGCGAGCGAAGCAGTCTTTCATCAAGGTAAAACGCTCTCTGCGGTGCATTTTCCTGATTCTGCTTTTTGTCGCGTATCACCT
>JAZUJG010000321.1:0-6537 GCA_045642645.1 Acutalibacteraceae bacterium
ATTACAAGGCATATATAAATACCGTTACTTCAAGCTGGAGTGAGGTCGGCATAGGTCCCGGCACATATCTGATTGTTGTTGAGGCAGGTACGGTTTTCATTCCGGGTGAGTTTGATTTAACCGTGTTTTTCAATAAAACCGATAATTACGAGCGTGAAACAAACGACACCAAAGAAACCGCTACCCCCATAGCCGTCAATGTTGCGCGCTTCGGCTCATCGAGTGAACGCAGCAGCGGCGTTGACTCGGACTGGTATGTGTTTGAAATAAAATCAGATATGACAGTTGAGGTCGAATTTAATCACGCCAAGGAAACAATGCCGCAGTCCGGTTGGGTGGTAAGCGTTCTTACCGAGAAGGGCGATGTGCTTTCCGATTTCTCATCCGATTTGAACTCCACAAAACGTACCTCGGGCATACTCGGCTTAAAGGCGGGTAAATACTATGTCTGCGTGGATTCGCAGGTGCTCAGCGATATAACCTATTCGCTGCTTGTTACCGCGAGGGTGCACAAGGATTACGAATATGAATTCAATAACACCGCCGCGGATGCGATTACTCTGCCCATTGGCAAAACGATGCACGGCTCGCTTGCACCGAGAATTCTCGCCATTGACCACGACTATTGGAAATTCACAGTTGAAAGCGACTGTGTTGCGGATCTTTCATTCACTCACGCCGACCTCATTGAGGATGCAAGCGGCTGGAATGTAAGAATTCTGCGTGAAACCGCAGGCGGTACGGAAGAATTCATTAAGAAAGTATCGAATTGGAATCAGACCGAGCTCAATATAAACGGCATCGGCTTGAAGGCGGGCACATACTATGTATGTATCGATGCCGATTCGCTTGAAATCAACAATGCCGAATACGGTCTTACCGTCACCACCTCGCAGAATGCCGCGTACGAAACCGAGCCCAATAACGATGCTGCTTCGGCAAAGACGATGACTCTCAATAAGTATTGCTACGGTGCCTTGATTTCGTCCAATGTGAATTACGATGTGGACTTCTACAAGTTCACACTCAGTGAGCAGAAACGCGTCAGCGTGGAATTCGCTCATGCCGCAAATCCCGAGGACAGCCGCACCGGCTGGACAATAAGCATACTCGACTCCGCAGGCAAAAAGGTATTCGCTTACGATTCCACCTGCAACCGCGATTATGTTTCCTCCGAGGTTCTCAACCTGCCCGCAGGTACCTATTATGTAAAGGTCGAAAACGGTCTTGAATCCGTTGAAACACCTTATTCTGTAAGATTGGTCGGTGCAAACTGATGAAAAAAGTCACGGTCTTTATATTGGTCGCCGCGCTGCTGCTCCTCACGGGCTGCGGCGCACGCGGCGAACGCCAAAGCGACGAGAAGACCGTGGCGGCATCATTTTACCCCGTATATATTTTTACACTGAATCTGCTTGACGGCATAGACGGCGTAAAGGTCGAATGTATGGCGGAGCAGACGGTGGGGTGCCTTCACGACTACAACCTGCTTGCAGGGGATGTGAGGCTTTTGAGCGATGCCGACGCATTCGTGATAAACGGCGCCGGAATGGAAATGTTTATTACCGATGTTTACAGAAATGTTGAGGGCTTACAAATAATCGATTCATCAACGGGTATCGAGCTACTGTGCGGCGGCTGTGAACACGAGGAGCACGAAGAACACGAGGGGCATGACCACGAAAATAATGCGCATATATGGCTCTCGGTCAAAAATGCTCTTAAGCAGGTCGAAAATATAAAAAACGGTCTTATCGAGATTTTTCCCGAGTATGAAAGCCGGATAACCGAAAATTACGAAAATTATTCCGCAAGGCTCAATGCGCTTTACGGTGAGCTTAAAGCCGCCGCGGCTTCGCTTGAGGGTGTTTCGGTAATTTCGTTCCACGAGGCTTATGTGTATATGGCGGATGAGCTCGGGCTCACGATTCTCGATTCCATAGAAAGCGATGAGGGCGGTGAGCCGTCGGCAAAGGAGCTTGCCGCGCTTTGCGATGAAATTAAAGAACACAATGTCAAAGCGCTCTTTACCGAGCCTCAGTATAACGGCTCGGCTGCGGAAATTCTTGCGGCTGAAACAGGCGCAAAAATATTTGTACTCAACCCCGTTGTAAGCGGAGAAAGTGAACTCACCGCTTATGAGGATATTATGAAAGAAAACATTGAAACCATTAAAAAGGCGGTGAATTGAATGGCATCCGAAAACGGCTGCGGTCTTTGTAAAATATCGGTAAATAACCTCGGCGTTAAAAAAAGCGGCGATGTACTGCTGTCGGATGTTTCATTCGAGATGCACTGCGGCGAGCTTACCGCACTTATTGGCGTAAACGGCGCAGGCAAAACCACACTCGTTAAATCCATAATCGGCGAAATACGCCACGAGGGTACCGTCGGCTTTGAAAGTCACGATGGCGACAAGCACAATAAAATTACCATAGGCTATGTGCCGCAGCACCTTGATTTTGACCGCTCTGCTCCCGTGAGCGTTGAGGATTTTCTGCTTGTTGGCAGAACGAACGCTCCCGTCTGCTTTGTAAAAAGCAGGAAAAAAGCCGCCGAGCTTGACGAAGCGCTTGAAATGGTGGGCTGTACGGAATTGAGGAAAAGAACGCTCGGCGAGCTTTCGGGCGGCGAACTGCAAAGGGTAATGCTTGCAAACGCGCTCTATCCACTGCCGGAGCTGCTTATTCTCGATGAGCCGGTTTCGGGTGTCGATATGCGCGGCAGTGAGATTTTTTACAGAGCGATATCCAACCTCAAAAAAAATTACCACATGGCAATAGCCATGGTCACGCACGATCTCGGTATGGTCAGCGACTTTGCCGACAATGTAGTGCTTATAAACAAAACGGTGCTTAAATGCGGAACACCCGATGAGGTTTTCGCTTCCGAGGAATTCAAAAACACCTTCTTCCTCGCACCGGGAAAGAGGGGCTGAAATGGAACTGATATATAAAGCATTCAGCCTGCTTCCTTTTGCGTGGGCAGACTATAAATTTATGGTGAACGCATTTGTTGCCATGCTTCTCATAGCGCCGCTTATGGGTGTGCTCGGCACAATGGCGGTCAACAACAAAATGGCGTTTTTCTCCGATGCGCTTGGTCACAGTGCATTTACGGGCATAGCGCTCGGTGTGCTCATAGGAATCGAAAATGAGCTTTTCTCGCTCATAGCATTCGGCGTGTTCCTTGCTCTTGTGATTACGCGTGTTAAAAATAACGGCAGAACTTCTGCCGATACGGTAATAAGCGTGTTTTCCTCCACCGCGGTCGCACTCGGACTTTTGGTGCTTTCGCGCGGGGGCGGCTTCGCAAAATACAGCTCATACCTCGTGGGCGATATTTTAAGTGTCACGAGCGGCGAAATAGCTATGCTCGCAATTACATTCGTTGCGGTAATGGCGGTGTGGGCGCTCATATACAATAAGCTGCTTACGGTATCCGTAAACCGCGAGCTTGCGGCGGCAAAGGGCATAAAATGCGTGCTTTACGAAAATATTTTCGTAGTAGTGGTCGCCGTTGTGGTTATGATGTCGATTAAATGGGTGGGCATACTGCTCATAAATTCGCTGCTTATACTGCCTGCGGCTGCGGCGCGAAATGTTGCGAAAAATTCAAGGCAGCATCTTGCAGGCTCTGTGGTGCTTGCATTCGTGTGCGGTATTACGGGCTTACTCGTTTCGTTTTACACCGATACCTCGGCAGGCGCAACGGTTGTTGCGGTGCTTGCGGTCGTATTCTTTATTACATACGCATTTAAGAAAAAATAATCAAGAATAATCCGAAAGGAATGTATATATATGTTTTTATCACAGGATATAGGCGTTGACCTCGGCACCGCCAATACACTTGTATTTGTAAAAGGCAAGGGCATTGTTATAAGGGAGCCCTCTGTTGTTGCGGTCGATGAACGCACAAATCCCAAAACTGTCGTTGCGGTAGGCGCAGATGCAAAAAGAATGATTGGCAGAACGCCCGGCTCAATTACCGCCGTAAGACCGCTTGAAGCAGGCGTTATTGCCGATTTCGATATGACAAGCGATATGCTCAAGGAATTTATAAAAAGAGCAATCAGCAGCTCGCCCTTTAACAGAGCGAGAGTTATGATCTGCATACCTTCGGGCGTTACCGAGGTCGAAAGGCGCGCAGTTCACGATGCCGCAAAAAGCGCGGGTGCACGCTATGTAAGTCTTATTGAGGAGCCCATGGCGGCGGCTATCGGCGCGGGACTTCCCGTACTTGAAGCAACCGGCAGTATGATAGTGGATATCGGCGGCGGCACTTCTGAGGTCGCAGTCATTTCGCTCGGCGATATAGTTACCGCAAAATCAGTAAGAATTGCGGGCGATAAATTCGATGAAGCCATAATCTCCTATGTAAAAAGAACATTCAATCTTCTTATCGGTGAGCGCTCTGCCGAGGATATTAAAATAAAACTCGGCTCCGCATATCCCTACGAGGGCGAAGCCGCTATGGAAATCAAGGGCAGAAATCTTGTTGACGGTCTGCCGAAATCGGTAGAAATCACAAGTGCGCAGGTGCGCGAAGCGCTCGCGGAGCCGGTCGATAAAATTCTTGACTCAATCCGCTACACGCTTGACAGAACGCCCCCGGAGCTTGCTGCCGATATTATCGAGCGCGGCATTACTCTTACGGGCGGCGGTGCACTTCTCAGGGGACTTGATAAGCTGATTTCCACCGAAACGGGTATGCCCGTTCATGTTGCCAAAAATCCGCTTGACTGTGTTGTGAACGGCACAGGTATATGCCTTGAAAAAGATTTGCTCGGCTTCGGTAATAAATAAAGGTAATAAGAATGAAAAGATTTTTATACAGCGAGAGCTTTAAACGCCTCGTAATAATTGCCGCGGTACTGTTTGCGGGTGTGCTTTGTGCATCGTTTTCGCACAAGGCATCATCGCCGCTGACCTCGGTGCTCGGTACGGTATTTTCACCGCTTCAGAAGATTTCCGCTTCAATAGCCGAAAATCTTGACGGTCTTTCGGCTTCGTTCGTATCTTCATCCGTTTATAAGGAGAAGAATACGGAGCTTGAAGCCGAGCTTGCCGAATACCGCAAAAAGCTCGCAGATTATGACGAGCTGAAAAAGAAAATGAAATCCTACGAAGCGCTTTACGGCGTTAAGCAGGAAAATCCCGATTACAAATTCTGTGCGGCATCCGTTATTTCGCGCGATGCGGCAGATTCGTTCGGTTCGTTTGTGCTCAATGCGGGCTCCAAAGACGGCGTGAGTGTTGATGACCCCGTAATTTACGGCGATTATGTGCTCGGTATTGTTAAGAAAGTCAACAGCGCAACCTGCGTGGTGTATTCTGTGATTGACCCGCGCGTAAAAATCGGCGCGTACGAATCCGGTACACGCGAGTATGGCTATGTCTGCGGCGATGAAGAACTGTTCAAGAGGGGACTTTGCAGACTTACGGGGCTTGATACTTCAACCTCCGTTGTAAGCGGCGGCGTTGTTTGCACATCGGGTGCGGGCGGCGTGTTCCCGAACGGACTTATTATAGGCGAAGTCAATGCCGTTAAAAACGACGATGTTTCATCGGCATTTTATGCCGAGGTAAAGCCTTTTGCAGAATTCGAAAATGTCAGCGATGTTTTCGTGATAACCGATTTTGAGGGCAAGGGCGATATAAACTGATTTAAAATTTTCAAAAAGGGGTGAAAGACTTGCGCTTCGGTGAAAATAAACAGCTTGTTTTAAGGCGTGTTATGCTCGCGGTTATTATCGTGGTTTTTGCGGTGCTGCAGAATGCCTGCGGTATGCTCAAAGTGCCGTTTGCGGCAAGACCTTTGCTCCTTATACCGCTTTGTGTGTGCGTTTCCATGTTTGAAAGCAATACCGCATCGGCGATTTTCGGCGCGTTCGGCGGCATATTATGGGATGTTTCGGCAGCCTGCGACGGCTTCAATGCCATAGTTATTATGCTTTTCGGCGCAGGGGGCAGTCTGCTCATAAGCCACTTTATGCGCAATAATATAGTTACCGCGCTCGTGCTTTGTGCATCGGCAACCGCGGTGTATGAAATTCTTTATGCAGTTATATTCAAAATGCTGCAAGGTGTGTCGTTGGTTGCGGGCTTGTTCACATACAATATTCCGGTGATTTTGCTTACCGCGGTATTTATACCCGTTTGTTATTTCATTGTAAAACTCATTTACGGGAACGGAGGTGCATCTTCCTATGCCGGTTAATTTAAGAAAGCGCAGGGCGCGCATAGGCAGAATTGCCACCGTGTGCGTGTTTGCATTTATAGTTCTGCTGCTTGTGAAAACCCAGCTTATCGACGGCGAAAAGTATAAATCCGCCGCAGAAAGTATGGCGGTCGCCACAAGCACAGTCAAAGCCGACCGCGGCGAAATACTCGACTGCAACGGCAATCCGCTTGTTAAAAACAGACTCGGCAATTCGCTTGTTTTTAAGTATGCCACATTTCCCGATAAGCAGAAGGAACGCAACGAGGTCATTTTTGCGCTGATAAATCTGCTTGAAAAAGAGGGCTTTAAGTGGAT
>JAZUJG010000322.1:0-2594 GCA_045642645.1 Acutalibacteraceae bacterium
ACCGAATTCAAGCAGCAGCGAGCACGGCGTAACATCCATATTGTAGCGGCGGTGGCAGAAGAAAATCGGGCGCATAAGCGTATCGCTTATATTGTACATTTCATTTTGCAAAGCAACGGCAAACAAAAGATTTTGGCGCCAGTTCGGGAAGCCCGTAACACCACAGCCCTCGCAGCCAGTTATTATCATAACCTGTGCCGCCTTTTTGCCGTTCACAACAGCGGTGGGCTTGGATTTTGTGCCGTCATCGTAATGTATGGCATCGCGGTGGACATCAAGCGTTATTACGACCGACGGGTTTTCTTTGAGCAGACGGCGCAGAGTAACCTCGCTTCTGTCATAAGCGCCGTCGTAGCTTCTGTCATAGATATTTTTATCGTGTATAACGCCGTAGCCTGCCTGCATGAGCTTTTCGGCTATTGCATCGCCCACGCGCACAACGGTGCGCGAAGCATCCTCGGTACGCGAATTATAATCGTCGGAATACCAGCCCTTATCGAGCAGCTCGTACCCCTCGGTTGTATGAGTGTGGTAGATTATGACGTATGGCTTGTTTTTGTCTTTGACTATTTTGCCGAATGACGGCGTTTGTTTGGCTATTGCGTTATAGTCGAGCTCCTCGTCGGCTTTATTGCTGAATGTGGCGTTTCCGATTCTGACCGCCGCGCCGTTCGCACCGAGAAGCTCCTCGCGAATTTCGCCCGTTTTTTTATAGGCTGCATATTTGCTTTCGGCTTCTTTCATTATATTTTGAATATCCGCAGGGGTTTCGTAAACGCCGGATTTTGCGGCACTCGCAACGGTAAACAAGCCCGTATCAAGCTCAATACCGCCGTCGGCATAGTACACTTTTTTCATACTGCCGACAGCCTGCGCCGCTTCTTCCGATTTGCCGAAGCAGAACGAGAGCAGCTTTGCGCCCGCTTCGCCCGCAAGGTCGGTGTTGAACGCCGCACCGAAAACGAGCAAGGCACTCACGCCGACACATAACGCGCCGCGAAAGTCAAAACGGTTTTTCTTCAAAAAGAACCCCCCCTCAGCTTAATTTACGCGGGGGTAAGTCCGATTATGACAACGAATATATATCCTGCGCTGAAAGTGACGGCTGCAGTGCGGAATTAATTGAAAATGCGAGAAGCGATGCGGCGTTTTTCACAAGCGAGTCTACATCCTTGGGTGTAACGACGAAATCGGAGCTCTCGCCCCCGCCCCTGCCGCCGAGATTTGCAACGGTTGGCACGCCGACGGCAATAACCGGCACACCGAGCAGCGTTTCATCAATACGCTTGCGGCAGTTGCCGACACCCGAGCCTGGCGAAATGCCCGTGTTGCATATCTGCACGGTAGTGCCGAGCCTTGAAAGCTCGGATGCGGCAAGCGCATCAACCGTGATGACCGCCGCAGGTCTGACCGCACTGCACACACATTTTATATATTCGCCCGTTTCGATGCCCGTTTTGCCGAGTACGCCCGTTGAAACTGCGGCAACACTGCGCAGCTCGCCGCCGAAGCCGAGCTGACGGCGCAGATTTTCTGAAATGTGGCGCGTGGCAAAAATCGCGGAAGCCGTCATAGGTCCGAGCGCATCTGAGGTCATTTCGGAATTGCCTATGCCCGCCACAAGCACCGTGCCTTTTCGCGGCAGCAGCTTTGTGATTACGGAGTTTATTGCTTCTATTCGCTTTTCGGAAAGCGGTGCATCGTCGGAAAAGCAGGTCATTTCAAGCGTGTAGTATTCCCCCACGGGCTTGCCGAGCCTTTCGGCAGCCGAGTCGGTAAGCACGGTTATATGTGTAATATCCACTTCTTCGTTTCCGCTTTTTCGCATTTTTATGCCCTCGGTAAGCGATGAATCGGCAAGGCACCTTTCAAGCGCAAGGTCTGTTGTGTACTTCGTAAAACTCACCTCGCAGATATTATCTGCAAGGTGCGGGAAAGTATGTATTGAAAAACGGAAAGCTATGTGTTAAAATTACTTGAATAAAGAAAAAGGAAGTCTTTTTATGAAATTAGGTATAGTAGGTCTGCCGAATGTCGGCAAAAGCACACTTTTCAATGCGCTTACCAATGCGGGCGCGCAGGCGGCAAACTACGCTTTTTGCACAATAGAGCCGAATATCGGCGTTGTTTCGGTACCCGACAAGCGCCTTGATGCGCTTGCAGAAATGTATGAGCCTGAAAAAATCACCCCCGCCACCATTGAATTTGTGGATATTGCAGGTCTTGTAAAGGGCGCTTCCAAGGGCGAAGGTCTGGGCAACAAGTTCCTTTCGCATATACGCGAGGTGGATGCGATAATTCACGTTGTAAGGTGCTTCGACAATGACGATATTATGCACGTTGACGGCTCGATTGACCCGCAGCGCGATATTGAAACGATAAACCTTGAGCTGATACTTTCGGATGCCGAAATTCTGCAGAGAAGAATCGACAGAACGCAGAAGGCTATGAAGGGCGACAAAACGCTTGCCGCCGAGCTTGCGATACTTGAAAAGGTAAAGGATGCGCCTGAAAACGGTCTGTGTGCGCGCACGGTTGAGCTTACCGACGACGAAAAAGCGGTGCTTGACACTGTTGACCTGCTCACCTCAAAG
>JAZUJG010000323.1:0-2309 GCA_045642645.1 Acutalibacteraceae bacterium
ATAGAATAACGGCGGATTTGGTGAGGAAATTATGAGTGAATTAGTAGATAAAGCGATAATAGCCGCTGTAAATGCTCATTCGGGGCAGACACGGAAATTAAGTAAAATACCTTACATATTGCATCCGTTGGAGGTTGCGAATATAATTGCAACCATTACAACAGATGAGAATGTTATAGCGGCGGGTATTCTTCACGATACGGTTGAGGATACCGATATGACACCGGAAGAAGTCAGAGAACAGTTTGGACCTCGGGTTGCGGCAATAGTTGCGAGTGATTCGGAGGATAAGCTTTCAACAAGACCGCCGGAAGAAACATGGTTGCAGAGAAAAGAAGAATCATTGCTTATGCTGAAGCATACTAAAGACCGTGATGTTAAAATTATGTGGCTCGGCGATAAGCTTTCAAATATCAGGTCGATGTACTATTCTTATGTTAATATCGGTGATGAACTGTTTAACAACTTTCATCAAAAGGATAAGAAAATGCATGAGTGGTATTACAGAACGATACTCGACTATTTGAGCGAATTAAGTGATTATCCTGCGTGGCAGGAATATAAAGAATTAGTTAATAAAATTTTCGGTGAGGAGTAAAAAATATGAATAATAAGGTAGAAAACGGAGTACTTACAATTTTTGTTTCGGGAAGAGTCGATTCAAGCAATGCCGAGGCTTTCCAAAAGGATGTTTTTGATACAATCGAAAGCAGCGCGGCTCACGAGAGCATAGTGCTTGATGCAGAAGAGCTTGAATACATTTCGAGTGCCGGACTTCGTGTGCTTTTAAGACTTCGTCAGACTAATCCTACATTAAAGATAATCAATGTAACCTCCGAGGTTTACGAAATTTTTGAAATGACCGGTTTCTCCGAGATTATCAATATCGAAAAGGCTTACAGAAAGTTCTCGGTTGATGGCTGTAAGGTAATCGGTAAGGGTGCAAAGGGTACTGTTTACAGATATAACGGCGATACCATAGTTAAGGTTTATAATAACCCCGATAGCTTGGATGACATCCAAAGAGAGCGTGACCTTGCAAGAAAGGCTTTCGTTTTGGGTATACCTACCGCAATTTCTTATGATGTTGTTAAGGTTGGAAACAGCTTCGGCTCTGTATTTGAATTGCTTGATGCAAAGTCTTTTTCTCAACTCATTGCCGAAGATACCGCAAATATGGAAACCTATGTTAAAAAGTTTGCCGATTTGCTTAAGCTTATACATACAACTCAGGTCAGAAAAGACGATATGCCAGATGTAAAAGGGCGTATCATTAAATGGGCAAAGACTGCGGCTCCGTTTTTAGATGATGCTGCCGCCGCAAAATTGCTTGACCTTATTAATAATGTTCCCGACACACTTAATATGTTGCACTGCGACTACCATACCAACAATGTAATGCTTCAAAACGGCGAAACCTTGCTTATTGATATGGATACCATATCCCACGGTCATCCCGTTTTCGAGCTTGCCAATGTTTATATTACCTATGTCGGCTTTGGCGAGGTTGACCCGACAAATGTTGAGTCTTTCCTCGGCGTTCCTTATGAAACCGCTATAAAGGTATGGGATATATTCATAAAAGAATATCTCGGAACAGATGATGCAAACAGAATAGCAGAGGTTGAAAAGAAGGTTAAGGCGTTAAGTGAGGCTCGTCTTATACACCATGTTGCAAGAAGATTAAGCGCCGAAGAAGCGGCAAACAGCGCCGATGTAAAGAAGGTTGCCGAAAATCTTACAAACGCACTTGCCGATATAGATACCTTTGAGTTTTGATTTGCGGTAAACTGTTATGATGAAATGGCTGGAGAATTTGCCGTTTGGTGAGCTGATAATGTGCGCCGTTACGGTGGTTATCGCAATCGCCCTGATAATCGTTGCCGGAAAGGTAAACAATATCTATTCCAAGCGCGATAAAAAGGGCGAGAAGAAAGCGGCAATAAACATCATTTACGGCATAGTCAGACTGTTGATTATCGTAATTGCGTTGCTTACGGTGCTTGAAATTTTCGGTGTTAATGTAAGCAGTGCTTTGGCAGGTCTCGGAATTATCAGTGCTATCGTCGGTCTTGCGTTGCAGGACCTGCTCAAAGACATCATCATGGGTATCCACATCCTCGCGGGGCATTTCTATTCCGTGGGGGATTGCGTGGAATATATGGGGCGCGAGGGCGTTATCCTCTCGTTTACCGTCATCACGACGAAGATCGGCGACCTCGACGATCACTCGGTCGTCACGCTGTGCAATCGCAACGTCACCGAGATCCGCCGGTTCGGGAAACGGCTCGACATCGACGTGCCGCTCT
>JAZUJG010000324.1:0-9656 GCA_045642645.1 Acutalibacteraceae bacterium
TGAACAAAAAGGCTCTGCCTTAGCTTTGCTATACCCAAAATCAAGAACTTTTGATTAGTTTTGAATATTTTTTGCCTGTATAATTCTTAAATCAAGAAGAAAAGAGCTGTGACGAAACTTTTTCATTTCGTCACAGCCCCTGTTATGTTTTACTGCAATTTAATCAAGTGCATATTTTTTATCGAACTCATCGAATACGGCATTAAACTCTGCGTTATTGTACTTAACGCCGTTCAGGTATTTATGCGTATCGAAATCGTCGTTTTCGACCTCGATTACCGCAACGGCGATATTCGAGCAGTGGTCCGAAATTCTTTCGCAGTTCGTGAGTATATCGGAAAGCACAAAGCCCATTTCAATGGTACAGTTGCCGTGCTGCAATCTGACGATATGATTTGACTTTATCGTGGCGGTGAGGTTATCTATAACCTGCTCAAGCGGCTCAACGGTCTGCGCGGTAACAAGGTCGTTTTTCTCGTAAACCGTTGTGGTGGTAATCACTATTTCCTCAATCGCTCTCAAAAGAGTGTCAAGCTCTTTCTGCGCTTCGTCGGAAAATTCGATTTTCTTTTCGTATATTTCGAGTGCGGTTTTCTGCAGATTGAGTGCGTGGTCGCCAAGGCGTTCAAAGTCGCCTATCGTGTGCAGCATACGCGAAATTTTGCGGCTGTCCTTACTCGATATTGCCTGCATCGAAAGCTTCACAAGGTATGTGCCGAGCTCATCCTCGTATAAATCGAGCACATCCTCGTTCTTTTCGATTTCCTTTGCCTTGTCTGCATCGTATTCAAAAAGCAGTCCGAGCGAAGCAAGCAGCGTTTCTTTTGCAAGCAGCGCCATTTTTGCGGTGTGGTTGTCGCACTCCATAATGGCGACCGACGGTGAGCGAAGCAGTCTTTCATCAAGGTAAAACGCTCTCTGCGGTGCATTTTCCTGCTGCTTCTGCTTTTTGTCGCGCACCACCTTCTGCGTGAACGCGGCAATCTGCTTTCTGAACACTATGAACACGGTGTTTATAACGTTGAACGCCGTATGTATGACCGCTATGCCGACGGGGTTTACCGCCTTATCCGTAAATGAAAAGCCGATTATATAATCCCCTGTATAAAACAGCGGCAGAAATACAAGCGTGCCGAGAATTTTAATGAATGTGTGGGCGTACGCCACGCGCTTTGCATTGGCGTTTGTGCCTATACTTGAAATTATGCCCGTGGCGCAGGTGCCTATATTCTGACCGAGCACAATCGGTATTGCCATTGAATAGGTTATGCCGCCCGTGAGTGAGAGAGCCTGCAATATACCTATGGAGGCGGCGCTGCTCTGAATAACCGCCGTAACCGCGGTACCAATAAGCACGCCGAGCACGGGGTTATTGAATTTTATAAGCAGCTTTCCGAATTCGGGTGAATCCGCAAGGCCCGAAACCGAGCCTGACATAAGCACCATACCGTATATAAGGACCGTAAAGCCTACGGCGATGGTGCCCACGGTCTTTTTCTTGTCGCTTTTCGATACCATTATGAGCACCGTACCTATAAGCGAAACAATCGGCGTAAAGTTTTCGGGCTTCATCATCTGCAGCACGAGCGAATCGGCACTTATGCTGTTGAGTGAAAGTATCCACGCGGTAATGGTCGTGCCTATATTTGCGCCGAACAGCACGCTTATGGTACTGCCGAAACTCATAATCCCCGAGTTTACAAGGCCCACAAGCATAACCGTTGTTGCCGACGAGGACTGTACCGCTATGGTTATTACCGCGCCGAGTATAAAGCTCACAAATGTATTGGAGGTCATTTTTTTAAGTATATGCTCCAATTTGCCGCCCGCCATTTTTTCAAGGCTCGCGGACATGGTGCTCATACCGAACAGAAAGAACACAAGCCCCGCCATAAGCTGCAAAACATCAAAAACAGTCATTGATACACCTCACGAGATTTTTTAACCGAATAAAACCGCTCTGTCAAATGAGGCAAAGCGGTTTTAAATTAATTATTTATTTTCACCTAAAATCTTTGCCGCCGCGGCAACAAAGATTTCAAGTCCTTTTTTAAGTGTTTCTTCATCGGCAAGCAGGCACGGCATCAATTTAACAACATCGTTGTTTCTGCCGGCGCGTTCAACAATAAGGCCGTTATTGAAGCATTCGCGAACAATCCCCTTTGAAATTACATCGGGCTTAACCTTTACGCAATCAACGCCCCACATAAAGCCAATACCGCGGATTTCGATACGCTCGTCCATGGCGGCGACTTTGTCGAGGTATTCTTTAATTATTGCGCTCTTGCGGCGGACATTTTCCTCCACCTTTTCGTTGAGCATAACCTCAAGCCCCGCTTTTGCGGCAACTATGGAAAGCTGACTGCCGCGGAATGTGCCGTTGTGCTCGCCGGGTTTCCACACGTCGATTTCGGGTTTGAAAAGCACAAGTGCAAACGGCATACCGTAGCCGCCGATTGATTTTGATGTGGTAACGATATCGGGAATTATGCCCGCACGCTCAAACGAGAAGAATGTGCCCGTTCTTGCGTTGCCGACCTGAATATCGTCGCAGACAAGAAGAATATCGTTCTTTGTACAGAATTCGCGAAGTCTTTTGAGAAAATCAACCGAGAAAACGTAAATGCCGCCGTCAGCCTGCACGGACTCGATAAACACAGCCGCAGGCTTTGAAACGCCTGAGTGGTCATCGTCAATAAGAGTCTGCATATAGTCAATAACATCAAGCCCCTCGAACATATACGGTGCGGGGATATGTGTAACATCGGTAAGCACCACGCCTGCGCCCTCGCGGGATTCGCGGTCCGTAGTCATGGAAAGCGAGCCGAGAGTCATACCGTGGAATGCGCCCATAAATGCGAAAATGTTATTCCTTTTTTTCGCTTTGCGCGCAAGCTTCAAAGCCGCTTCAACGGCGTTTGTGCCTGTGGGACCGGGGAACTGGATTTTATAGTTGAAGCCCCTGGGCTCAAGCACGTTTTTCTCAAAAAATTCAATGAAATCGCGCTTTGCCGAGGTAAACATATCGAGCGAATGAATTATACCGTCATTTTCAAGGTACTCTATGACCTTGCTTTTGATGTAATCGTTATTGTGACCGTAGTTAAGAGCGCCTGCACCGCAGAAAAAGTCGATATACTCCTTGCCGTCCTCGGCGGTGATTACAGAGCCCTTTGCCTTTGTGAAAACCGCGGGAAAACTGCGGCAGTATGAGCGAACTTCGGATTCGTATTTTTCAAAAACCGATGTATTCATAGTAAAAGTCCTTTCACTGATTGATAATTAAACCATACATATTGTATTATATCACCTTTTTCCGCTTATTCCAATACAAAATACGAAATTTTTTATATTAAATTGTGATTAAATTTCATCAATAACTATTGTGCTTTACTTCTCTTTTTGTTACACTAAATTATGTATAAAAAATTGTTTAAGGAGAGAGCTATGATTAAACCTATAAAACTTACCCCTCAACTGACGAGGGTTGTCAGCCATTACAAGAGGTTTGATATCGAAGTTCCCAAGGCTCTGCTTGAAAGCAAGCCCAAAGCACCCGACCTTTCGGATTTCCCGTACCCCCTGCCGCAGAAAAAGAGCGAATATAAGTGTTTCTGCGAGGGCGACGGCGGAGTTATGTGGTACGGCTCGAATCACGGCGTTACCCGTTACGACAAAAACGCCCCCATGCTCAGCGACAAGGTTATGTATTTCAGCGCAACGCGCGATTTGCTTGACAATGATGTAAAAGCGCTTGAAGCCGACGGCAACGGTGTGTGGGTACTCACCGAAAGCGGCGTTACGCATATTGATATGGTGCTTATGACCATGCAGGAAAAGGCGGAGCGCCTGCTCGATGAAACACTCACCTATGTTGACAGGCACGGCATGGTTTCGCAGAAATATCTCGCCGAACCGCTTAAACTCGAAAGTGCCGTAAGCTACGGTCATTCCGACAATGACGGCGGCTTCACCGCAAACCTCGCCATAGGCGAAATTTTCCACTACGCCACACTCAAACGCGAGCTCGGTGCCTATGACCCCAAGACCGAAAAAGCACGCGAGGCGGCTATGCGGCTGAGCGAGGCAACCTTGCTTACAATGTTTATTGCCGGCAGAGGCGACGGCTTTGTTGCAAGAAGCTATGTTACAAAATCCGAGCCCGTACCCGATGACGGACTTTTCTTTAAGAAAAACGGCGCAACCGCAACCTGCCTTAACACCACCTATGCACGCAAGCGCAAGCTCGTGGGCTTTGAAGTAAAAGCGGATGCACCCATTCCGCAGAGGCTCAGAAAGCTCTATGCCGACGAGGGCTATGAGGATACCGACATCACCTATAAGGGCGACACAAGCAGTGATGAAATCACGCTTCATTACCTGCATATGCTTGTTGCACACGAATTTTTAGGCTGCGAAGACCCCGAATACGACGCTCTGCTTAAAGAAGCCGCGACTGCCACTATGGACCACATTATACGCGGCGGCTACTCGCTGCGTGATGCCGACGGCTCGCAGACAACGTGGGCAAGGTGGAATCCCGAATACTTCAAGACCTTTGAGGGCTGGGCGGATGCCTGCCTTAACGCTCAGCAGGTGCTTATGTACTTAAAAGTTACAATGCGCCTTACGGGCGACACGGAAAAATATCAGCCCGAATACGACAAGCTCATAAATATGGGCTATGCCGACCTCGCCCCCAAGCATTATGACCGCTTCCACCAGCAGTGTATGCAGCTTAAAAGCGATGACCGCGAGGAGATTATGTACGGCGACCACGCGCTTGCCGTTACAACCTTCTGGCCGCTTATTACACTTGAGCAGGATGAAACGCTGCGCAAAAAATTCATTGAGGGCTTCAGAAGCTGGCGCTATTCGCTTGCTCCCGAGTTTAACCCCGGCTACGATTTTCCTTACTTCCTGAGCGACCCCGAAAACGCGAAGCCCGATGCCGACAGAATCAAAACCTGGTTTTACCGCTTCGGCGTGAGCCGCGTTGCCGCAAAGGTCTCGCTTGACGAGCGCCGCGATATTCCCAAAAAACTGCAGTGGGGCGCTTACTGCTCCACCTCGGCTCTGCTTACGAACGATGAAAGATTCATTGCAAAGTACGACAGAGACCCGCTTGAATATAAGAATGAGGACAGCGGCGGCGCGCATTATGTGGAAAGCTGCTACCCGTTCAGCGTAGCATACTGGTTCGGCAGATACTTTAACTTTATTGAGGAGGCGAACGACTGATGGATAAAACGAATTATCTTATAGGCAACGCTCACCTTGACCCTATATGGCTCTGGCGCTGGCAGGAGGGCTGCGGCGAGGTTTTGCAGACATTCCGCAGCGCACTTGACCGCCTTAAAGAATACAATGATTTTGTGTTCACCTGCTCCTCCGCCGCCTATTACAAATGGGTGGAGGATATTGACCCCGATATGTTCGAGGAAATACGCTCCATGGTAAAGCGCGGCAGATGGGTACCCGTAAACGGCTGGTGGGTACAGCCCGACTGCAATATGCCCTCGGGCGAGAGCTTTGCGCGCCAGGCACTTTACAGCCAGCTCTACTACCTTGAAAAATTCGGCAAAATATGCAGCACCGGCTACAATGTAGACTCATTCGGTCACAATGCCATGCTGCCGCAGCTTCTCAACAAGGGCGGTATGCACGCTTATGTGTTCCAGCGCCCCGGTATGCACGAAAATGACACCATCCCCGAAAATCTTTTCTGGTGGGACAGTGCCGACGGCTCGCGCGTTATGACCTACCGCCTGCCCGACGGCTACGGCGCACACGGCAAGGAGAGCCTTGACCGCAGAATAGACGATTGCGAAAAGCGCGCCGAAGAAACGGGCCACGGTATGATGCTGTTTTACGGCGTGGGCAACCACGGCGGCGGCCCTACAAAGGGCGATATAGAATACCTTATTGAAAACCTTGAACGCGACGGCTACAACGAGCTTGAATTTTCTTCCCCCGATGATTATTTTGAGGCTATGGTACTGCAGGACCTTGACCTCAAAGTGTGGAAAGATGATTTACAGCACCACGCGAGCGGCTGTTACAGTGCGACCTCTCTCATAAAGGAGCTTAACCGCAAGGCTGAAAATCTTCTCGGCGCGGCTGAAAAGTGGGATACGATTTCTTCCGTTGTTACCAACGCCAAGCCCTCTACCGAGCAGTTTAAGGAAGCGTGGCGCAAAGTTTGCTTCAATCAGTTCCACGATATTTTCTGCGGCTGCTCAATCCGCGAAGCATACGAGGATGTTAAGATGTCCGAGGGTGCGGCTATGGATACCGCTTCAGTCGCCTACAACAACGCCGTGCTTAAAATCGCCCGCAGAATCGACACCTGGGTTGACGGCGTTTCCGACGCGGTGCTTGAAACACGCCACTACACAGGCTGTGAAATGGGCTTCCCGCGCCCCGTAATCGTATTCAACCCCCATTCATACGAGATTGAAATGCCCGTAAGGATGTACCATCCGTCAAAAGCCGTTAAGGATTCCGACGGCAACGACGTTATTTTCCAGAATGTACGCTCCTCGCGCTCCAATGACGAGCACCTTGATACTCTTTTCCTTGCAAAAGTCAAACCGCTCGGCTATGCAACCTACTGGCTTGAATGGGCTGACATTCACGCCCCGCAGACAATCGACCTCGGCGCGAATTACTATATGGAAAACGAGTACATAAGCGTTGAAATCGACAATGAAACGGGCTATATAGTCAGCCTTACCGACAAAACCACCGGCACCGAATACGCCGATGACAATTTCCTTGCAATACCCACCGTTATTGACGACCACGAAACCGATACCTGGGCACACAATGTTTTCAAATTCCACAACATAAAAGGTCTTATGGAGCTTGTGAGCATTGAGCGTGTTGAAAACGGGCCGCTGCGCTCAGTAGTGCGCACAAAGCACAAATTCGGTGAAAGCTATCTTACTCAGGACTTTATACTCGCCGCAGGGCAGAAGCTTGTGCGTGTTGAGTGCAAGGCACTCTGGCAGGAAAAGTTCACCCTGCTTAAAATGGCGTTCCCGCTCGGCGGCAGCAACGGGATTTCGACCTATGAGATCCCCTGCGCTTACATCAAGCGCCCCTGCAACGGCGAGGAAGAACCCGCACTCAACTGGGGTGACCTTACCGTTGACAAGAACGGCAAGCGTTACGGCATTTCGGTCATAAGCGATTCCAAATACAGCTATGACTGCCCCGGTACCGAGCTGCGCCTGACCTGCCTGAGAAATGTTATTTTTGCAGACCATTTCTCATCAAGACCCGCCGCCGATTTCAACTTTACCGACGAGGGACTTAACCGCTTCACCTACGGCATTTACCTGCACGCCGGCGAAGCCGAGGACAGTGATATTGTAAAAAGAGCGCATCTGTTCAACAACAATGTTGTTGCAGTGCCCGAAAGCTACCACAAGGGCGAGCTTGCACAGACCGGCTGCTTTATGTACACCAATGCCGACAATGTGCTTATTACCGCACTTAAACGCTGTGAAGACGGCAGCGGCGACCTTGTAGTAAGACTTTACGAAACAAATGGCATTGAGAGCACAAAGTGCTACCTTATGAGTTCGCTGTTCGACAACGGCTTCTGGTTCGATATCGGCAAGCACGAAATCAAGACCTTCCGTATCGACAAGGACCAGAAGGTTGTTGAAACCGACTTCCTTGAAGGCGTAAATAAGAAATACTGAACCAACACGAAAAACCGGCGCTCGTTATGAGTGCCGGTTTTTATATATGCTTGTTTTTTCTTTCAGTAAATTATCCGCTTATTTCTTCTTTTTCTTTATATATACCGCAATGCCTGCCGCAGCACACATAAGCACCACTCCCGCAGCGATTATACCCCATGACGGTTTTTGCGAAATCACGGAGCCCGCATACATACCCGGCAACACTATGACCGCGTTGAGCATCTTCTCAATATCAGCCGAATTCAAACCTATATCAGCGAGAAATTTTCTTATGTCATCCGCTTTTTCTTCAATTGTCATCCAATGCGCGGTAAGCACCGTATCCTGCTCATACACCGTGTCGGCATCAACTTTCTCGTCATCCGCATACCAGCCGTCAAAAATATACCCCGGCTTGCTTGTGGCGGGCAGGCTCGCGAGCTTTTCGCCCTTGGCTATCACCACGGGCTCCGCTTCGCCCTCGCCGCCGTTAAAATCGAACGATACCGTTACCGCCGGTATCCACTGTGCAACAAGCACCGTACTCTGCTCGAATACGGTATCGGTATCGACCTTAACACCGTCCGCATACCAGCCGTCAAAAATATATCCCTCTCTGCTTGCCTCCGGCAGGCTCGTAAGCTTATTACCCTCAAGGAGCTTTACGGGCTCCGCTTCGCCCTCGCCGCCGTTAAAATCAAACGACACCGTAACATATTCGCCGAAATTTATATAATAAATTCTGTTAATACTTTGTGCCGGTTCGCTTGTTTGCCCTTTGTTTATATAGCCCTCTTTGTAAACGGTCGGCAGCTCACCGAATCTGCATTCCTCAAGCTCGTCAAGCTCGATGTGCACGCCTTCGGCTTCTATTGTGTTGAAATGATTTGCCACCATCGGGGAGTAGTTCCACGATTTTCTGCCGTCACCCTTATTACTTACAATGCTGTCTGCAAAATACTCACTCGGTCTGTCGCCCTCATCAACGAATGAAAACACCGTGGAATCGCAAAGCTCAAAATCAACAGTCGGGTTGTTGAGAAAGAACAGGTCGGAATTATTGAAATTAAAGCTCATATCCCCGGTATCTGCATCAGTGCCGTATAAAATCGATACCCCGTCAAAAACCGCCTTTGATTTATCAAGATTGACGGCAAACGGCGAAGTGATGCTGCCGTTTGTGAATATAATATAAGAATTTTTAATGTCTATATTGACATCGGTCAGATTCTTGCCTTCAAGGTCTATAATTTCCTTTTTATTTTCATAAATAATGCTTTCGGCAAATACCTGTTCCTCATCCGGCACTGCAAATGCGGTAACCGAAAAGCAAGCCGCAAGCATTGCGGCGGCAAGCAGCATACATAAAAATTTTTTCATAATTCAGCCTCCGATATATACGGAAATAATGGATTTCACTCAAGGGGATGTAAAAGGGTGTGCCTTTTACATCCCCCGCTGTTTTCGCCTTACGGCGTGTCCGTTCAGAAAAGCTGCCCGGGAAGCTTCAGCTTGACCTTCGGCGGAAATGCCTTGTCAAACTCCTCAACGGCGGCATCATCAACATAGTAACCCTGCGGAGTTTGGTAAACGCCGGTTACACCGTCAAGGTAACCTTCAATAAGCTCCCTGCACAGAAAGAACGATGCATCCGCACCCTCCGGCAAATCGTGGTATCTTATGCCGAATTTTTCGGCATAGTCGAAGCCGCTTTTGCCGTAAAAGCCGATATTACCCTCAAACAGCACCGCGCCGAAGCCCATTTGCGCCGCCTTTTGCAGCGAATAGTCAAGCAGCATTTTGCCGTATCCTTTGCGCTTGAGCTCGGGCGTTATGCAGATGGGCCCCATAGTGAGTATGTCTGTAATTCTGCCGTCGTCGGCTTCGATAACGGTTTTCATAAACATATTCTGCCCTATGATTCTGCCGTCTTTTTCCATAACAAAATCGAGCTCTTTTATG
>JAZUJG010000325.1:0-1797 GCA_045642645.1 Acutalibacteraceae bacterium
GATTTACAAAAGCATAGATGAACTTATAGGAAACACTCCGCTGCTCGAACTGGGCGGCATGGAAAAGGCCGAAAATCTTTCTGCAAAGCTGCTTGCAAAGGTGGAATTTTTCAACCCCACCGGCAGTGCCAAGGACAGACCCGCCCTTGAAATGCTCAACAAAGCCGAGCAGGACGGCATACTTAAAAAATCCACCGTTATAATCGAGCCCACAAGCGGCAACACGGGCATAGGCATAGCCGCCGTGGGTGCCGCGCGCGGCTACCGCGTAATTATTGTAATGCCCGACACCATGAGTATTGAGCGCATTCTGCTCATGAAAGCATACGGCGCAGAGGTGGTGCTCACAGACGGCAAGCTCGGTATGACCGGCTCCATTGACGAAGCAAAGCGCCTTGCCGCAGAATACGGCGATGCTTTCATCCCCTCGCAGTTCGACAATCCGGCAAACCCCGTTTCGCACTACAAGACCACAGGTCCGGAGATATGGCGCGATACCGACGGCGAAATCGACTTTTTCGTTGCGGGCATCGGCACGGGCGGCACGGTAAGCGGCACGGGCAAATACCTTAAAGAACAGAACGCGGCTGTTACGGTCGTGGGCGTTGAACCCGCTTCATCGCCCGTACTCACAAAGGGCTTTTCGGGCGCACACGGCATTCAGGGCATCGGCGCAAATTTCGTACCCGAAAATCTGTGGCGCGAGGTCTGCGACAGAATTGCGGATGTAACCGATGAGGATGCTTTCAAATACGCCCGCCTTGCCGCAAAATGCGACGGTATTGCGGTCGGCATATCCTCCGGCGCGGCTCTCAAAGCGGCTGTTGATATAGCAAAACTCCCCGAAAATGCAGGCAAAACAGTTGTTGCCCTGCTTACCGACACAGGCGAAAGGTACCTTTCGTCAAATCTTTACGGCGAGGATTAAGTATGGATAAATTCATTGAATCTATGAGCCTTATTACCGATACGGTCACGGCTCTTGACAGTATAACGAACCCGCATTTTTCACAGAGCACCGCAGAGGGCAAAAAGCTTTTCAACCGAAACGAAGTGAAAAATGTTATACAGGATCTGCAGTCGCTTCTGTTCCCGAAGTTTTTTGACAGAAGCATAGGCAGCGAAAATGTCATTTCGCAGACTGGACTTTTACTAAATGTTTGCTACCGCCTCACAAAGCAGATAGACGGTGCTTTCGCATTCAGCGAAATACAGCCGCCCGAGCCTGCAGAGGAGCTTTGCGAAAAATTCATTCAGCGTTTACCCGACATCAAGAATATGCTCATAAAGGATATTGAGGCGCTCTACGAGGGCGACCCCGCCGCAAAATGCCGCGAGGAAGTGCTGCTTTGCTACCCCGGCTACTATGCCATATCCGTTTACAGATTCGCGCATGAGCTTTATGAGCTGAATATTCCGCTCATTCCGCGTATTATGACGGAATACGCCCACGAAAGAACGGGCGTTGATATCCACGCGGGCGCGAAAATCGGCGAATATTTCTTTATAGACCACGGCACAGGCATAGTTATAGGCGAAACCACCACCATAGGCAGCCATGTCAAGCTCTACCAGGGCGTTACGCTCGGCGCAAAGAGCTTTGAGCTTGATGAAAACGGCAACCCCGTCAAAGAAATCAAGCGCCATCCCGATATAGGCAATAATGTGGTTATTTACGCAAACGCCACCATCCTCGGCGGCGACACGAAAATCGGCGATAACTGCATTATAGGCGGGAACACCCGGATAACTCACCCCGTTGCCGCGGGAGGGGGCGTGAAATACTGATTTTACAAG
>JAZUJG010000326.1:0-2836 GCA_045642645.1 Acutalibacteraceae bacterium
AATTACGCAGCGGTGCTTACACCCGTCTGCACCAAAACCGCTTACGAACCCTACGATATAAAGGATGCCTTTGAAAAGGTATTTACCGAGAGCGTATTTACCGCGGCGGCAAACCTTGTCGGTATTCCCGCGCTTGTAAGCGGCGGCGTTCAGCTTTTAGGTGCCGCTTTCGGTGAAAGCGAGCTTCTCAGCCTTGCAAAATGTGCGGAAAGCGAGGGTAAATAATTATGAAATATGAAATAGTCATCGGTCTTGAAACCCACGTTGAATTAAGCACCGAATCAAAGCTTTTCTGCTCCTGCGGCGGTCACTCTGCCGCAAAAGAGCCCAATGACTGCGTATGCCCCGCCTGCTGCGGTATGCCGGGTATGCTGCCCGTTATGAATAAGCGTGTTGTGGAGCTCGCGGTTACCGCGGGACTTATGCTCAACTGTGATATCAACAGATACACCACATTCGATAAAAAGAACTACTATTATCCCGACCTGCCCTGTGCATATCAGATTACACAGCTCAATCACCCGATATGCACAAACGGCAAAATCAAGGTGAACGCCCCCGGCGGCAGCCGCGAAATCCGCATTAAGCAGATTCATATGGAAGAGGATGCAGGCAAGCTCGTTCACCGCGGCAAATATTCGCTTGTTGATTTCAACAGAACAAGCGTTCCGCTTATCGAAATCGTTACTCAGCCCGATTTCCGCAGTGCGGAGGAGGTCGTTACCTACCTCAATATGCTCAAATCAATGTTCAAGTCCGGCGGTATCTCCGAGTGTGAGGAGGGCGCAATGCGCTGCGATGTAAATATTTCCGTTCGCCCCGAGGGCAGCGAGGAATACGGCGTGCGTACCGAAATCAAGAATATGAGCTCGTTTGACGCTATCGAGCAGGCTATCCGCTACGAATCGCAGCGCCATATCGATGCTATTGAATTCAACCTTGAAGAGCTTGTTCAGGAAACAAGGCGTTTCGATGAGGTCAGCGGCAAAACATTCGCAATGCGCGATAAGGAAACCGAAGCGGATTACCGCTATTTCCCCGATGCAAACCTTATGCCCATCGAAATAGACGATGAGTGGCTTGAGCAGATAAAGGCAAACAGACCCGTTGCGCTTGATGAAAAGGCGGAGGAATACCGCGCCGCAGGCATCAGCGAAAAGGAAATCGCAACACTGCTTTCATCAAAAATCGCAGGCAGCCTGCTTGACGGCACCGTAGCACTCGGCTGCAATGCCAAGGATGCCGCCGCGTGGATTCTCACCGACTGCGCCGGTATTCTCAGAAAAGACGGCAAGGTGCTCGATGAGCTTGCCGTTACACCCGAAAAGCTCGCCGCACTTATTAAGATGGTCGACAACGGCACAATTACCCGCGGCGCAGCCAAAAAAGTGCTTATCGCCGTTATTGAGGACGATGTTGACCCCGAGGAATACTGCCGCAAGAACTCGATGAGCGTGCAGTCCGACAAGGGACTTATACTTGAGGTCGTTAAAAAGGCTATCGAAGCCAACCCGAACAGCGTTGCCGATTACAAGAACGGCAAAACAAAGGCACTGCAGGCTATTTTCGGCGCCTGTATGAGAGAGCTCAAGGGTAACGGCGACCCCGCGGTCATCAAGGAACTGCTTGAAGCGGAGCTCAATAAGTAATATATAAATACCTTATTGTAAGGGCGGCACCCCGTGCCGCCCGCTTTACTTTCCCGTTTTCCAACGCGAAAATTGAGAACAACCGGTAGGGCGCGGCACCCCGTGCCGCCCGCTCAACCTTGCGGTTTCGATAACGGAAAAACAGAACGAACGGTTTGCCCGCAGGGCAAAAGGCAAACAACGCAGTTTCCGAGAAACCGCGTTGCTTTTTTGTTGCCGTTTATTCAATTTCTGCGCAGTCCCGCAGGCTCATCCGTAAACCCGAAAATGTAATCGGCGGAAACATTATATATCTCACATAATTCCTTTATTATGTGCGCGGGCATTTCGCGCTCGCCGGATTCCCACCGCCTGTACGTTGTAAGGTATTCGCCCAATTTATCTGCCACAAATTCCTGAGTCCAGTCATTGTCCTCTCTTAAATCGCGTATTCTCGGGTAAATATACATAAAACCACCTCTCCTATGTATTCTACCGAGTAACACAATTTTGTGTTGACAATAACACCGAATGGTGTTATAATGCGGTTGTTGATTTTGTTTTTTGAAATTATTCAAAAAACAAAAATAACATATTTACAATAAATGTTCAATTATGAAAGGGTGTTAATTATGTCAGATAATGGATTTGAAAAGACACAACTCGTTACTGCAGCACTTTTGAGAAATAATCTTAAGTTTAATGTGAGACATTTAGATAATTTTGATAGTGTAGATTTAAAATTCAGTTTGGAATCCGGACCTTTTGTAACATTACAGTATTTGTGTGATGAGAATGTTTCAGTGTATATTTTTGATATTATTACGGGTATTCCGGAAGAAAAACTTGATCGGGTTATGAGAACTTGTAATATATGCAATTGTAATTACAAGTTCTTCAAATTTTATGTAACTGACGATCGCGCTCTTAATATGTCGTTCAATTATCCTGGATACACTTCTGCGGATTCTGTTGGAGATATATCACTTGAAATGTTTTTACGTGCAAAAAGCATATTAAATGAAACTTACGGTAGCTTCATGAAAGCACTCTATACGGACGAGCCAATTGAGTTTTAATTCGGTCTTTTATCACAAGTTATTTAATGACCGATATAACGGAGGGCAATATGGATATTGAAAATGTGAAAGCAGAAGAACAGTGCTATTTGGGGGAAATGTATTATAACGGTGCTGGTGTGGAAATGG
>JAZUJG010000327.1:0-8208 GCA_045642645.1 Acutalibacteraceae bacterium
CATCATTAGTTCCTCCTTATTTCTTGGAAATTGCTTTGATTTTGCAGTTGCCCATACATACGCCGCATTTTACGCACTTGTCGGGATCGATCGCGTAGGAGGGGAGCTTATGACCCTCGGCAACATAATCGGTCTTGCTGATAGCGGAAGCGGGGCAGGTCTTTGCACAAAGTCCGCAGCCGATGCAGGGGTCCTTATCAATGGAGAATGTAAGCAGATCCTTGCAGACGCCGGCAGGGCACTTCTTATCCACAACGTGAGCAACATACTCTTCTCTGAAACGGGTAAGAGTTGAAAGAACGGGGTTCGGTGCAGTCTGACCGAGACCGCACAGAGAGTTGTCCTTGATGTAGTAGCAGAGCTTTTCGAGCTTGTCGATATCCTCGAGAGTGCCTTTGCCGGAGGTGATCTTTTCGAGTATTTCGAGAAGTCTTCTGGTACCTACGCGGCAGGGAGTGCACTTACCGCAGCTCTCGTCAACGGTGAATTTAAGGAAGAACTTTGCAATATCGACCATGCAGGTGTCCTCATCCATAACGATAAGTCCGCCGGAGCCCATCATAGCGCCCTGTGCAACAAGGTTGTCGTAGTCGATTTCAATATCTATCATCGAAGCGGGAATGCAGCCGCCGGAGGGGCCGCCGGTCTGTGCAGCCTTGAACTTTTTGCCGTTGGGGATGCCGCCGCCGATATCTTCGATAATTTCGCGAAGTGTGGTACCCATGGGAACTTCCACAAGTCCGGTATTGTTGATTTTGCCGCCGAGTGCGAAAACCTTGGTGCCCTTGCTTCTTTCGGTACCCATGGCATTAAAGAACTCGGCACCGTTGAGAATTATCTGCGGAATGTTTGCAAATGTTTCAACGTTGTTTTCGGTGGTGGGCTTTGCAAACAAGCCCTTAACTGCCGGGTAAGGCGGACGCGGACGCGGCTCGCCGCGGTTGCCCTCGATAGAGGTCATAAGCGCGGTTTCTTCGCCGCATACGAATGCGCCTGCACCGAGACGGATATAAAGGTCAAAGTCGAAGCCCGACTCGAAAATATTTTTACCGAGAAGACCGTATTCCTTTGCATCGTCAATAGCCTTCTGCAAACGGCGAACGGCGATGGGATACTCTGCTCTTACATAAACATAACCCTTGCTTGCGCCTGTTGCGTAACCGCAGATAGCCATAGCTTCAACTATACAATGGGGGTCGCCTTCAAGAACGGAACGGTCCATAAATGCACCGGGGTCGCCCTCATCGGCGTTGCAGACAACATATTTCTGGTCAGCCTTATTCGCAGCCGTGAAGCTCCACTTTTTGCCTGTGGGGAATCCGCCGCCGCCGCGGCCTCTGAGACCGGAATCAATAACTGTCTGAATGACCTCCTCGGGAGTCATCTGAGTTAAAGCCTTGCCGAGTGCGGCATAGCCGTCTCTTGCTATATATTCATCAATGCTTTCGGGGTCAATAACACCGCAGTTGCGCAGCGCAACTCTCTTCTGAGCCTTATAGAAAGTTGTGTCATTAAGCGAAGCGTGAACCACATGGTCAACTACCTCTTTGTCAACCTCGTCGGAAACAAGTCTTGTAACAACTCTGCCCTTAAGGAGATGCTCGCTGACGATTTCCTTTACATCCTCGGGCTTAACCATACTGTAAAATGTGCCCTCGGGGTAAACGATAACTATGGGACCCTGCGAGCAAAGACCGAAACAGCCGGTGGGAACGAGTTTGATTTCCTCCTCAAGACCGAAAGCCTTGATTTCTTTTTCGAACTCCTCACGAACCTTTACACTGCCGGAAGATGTGCAGCCTGTGCCGCCGCATACCAGAACCTGTGAACGGATCATATTCTTATACCTCCTGCAAAATTATGCCTTAGTATTATTTGTGATTGTATATTCTTCGACGATCTTGCCGCCTTTAAGATGCTTTTCGATAACTTCCTTTGACTTTTCGGCAGTCATCTTGACATAGGTGACCTTGTCCTTGCCGGCCTCAAAAACCTCAACAACAGGCTCGTACTGGCAGATGCCTATGCAGCCTGTCTGGGTAACGATAACCTTGTCCGAAAGTCCCTCGGCTGCGACACCGTCAACAAAAGCGTTGAGAACGGGGCGCGCGCCTGCAGCGATACCGCAGGTTGCCATGCCGACAACTACGCGTGTGGTTACATCCGCGCCCTCGCGGAGAACGACCTTATCCTGCATTTTTTTCTTAATTGCAGCAAGTTCTTCGAGTGATTTCATAATATCTATTCCTTTCAATTGTTTTTTATTTCATCATAGGCTTCCTTAAGGTATGCACTCACCCACGCTATGACATCGGGAGTGTCGAGCGGAACATCATCGCCGAGAACGGCTTTAAGCTCGTCCGTATCAAGCGCCACCTCACCGTTCGGCATAGTGTGCACAAACACCCATCTTATACCGGGCGAGCCCTGAATAAGAGTGGTAATGCTTGATACTATATCGCCGAGTGGAGTAAAGTCTATGCTGTTTTTATAAAATTCTGCAGATGTGACCGTTCCGTGCTCTGACGGATAATCGTCTGTATGTTTTGACGAAATATCCATACTGCCGCCGGTCTGCTCTGCCGCAAGCTTCAGAAACGGAAGCCCGAGCCCGACATTCCTTGTCGTCCTTGTGGTCGAAAACGGGTCTGTAACCGATTTGAGAAAATCCGGTTTCATACCGCAGCCGTTGTCGGAAATTTCCATTCTGAAAACATCTTCCGTTTCGGTCAGCGTTATTTTTACCGTATCCGCATTCGCCTTGACGGAATTCATTGCAATATCAAGTATATTTAAACTGAGTTCTTTCATATTTCAATAATCAGCCGAGTTGTTTTAAAACAAGCGAGCGTACAAGCGATGATGAATAAACTTCATCGTTTACCTCAAAATACTCGTTTTTCTCCTTGAGCTTATCAAGGTAATGTGCATCTGACGAAACAACGCTTTTAAGCCCTTGAAGTTCGTAGGTTTTTTCGTAGCTTGGGGCATTGTTGCAATCGTTTAGTTCATATACATTGAAACCGCAGTCCTTCGGGAAAGTACCGAGCGCGGAAATTACACCGTTTGCCTCCCTGTCGATATGTGCGGGGTAGCAGATACCGCCGTATTCGCGAACAAACGCCGCGGCAGAATCAATCGGAATATCGGTAGCGGTAATAAGCAGGAATTCATCCCTGCCCGTGACCTCATCCTCCTCATTCATTATGAGCTGATTGCCGAATATATCCGGTCTGTTCGGAATTTTCATTCTGTGGCTTTCAACGGCTTTGTCAAATTCCATTGCATTTTCAAGCTCGGGAAAAAGACACACTACGTGAATATCCTCGGCAGTGGTAAGCTCCATACCCGCAATGGGGACAATACCGTAAAACTTCGCTGCCTTGAAAAAGGCGGGGCAGTTTTTGGCGGTGTTGTGATCGGTCAATGCCGCGAGATTTATGCCGTTGAGCGCACACATTCCGCAAATTGTCGCCGGGGTCATATCGTCACTTCCGCACGGCGAGAGGCAGGAATGTATATGAAGGTCGTAATAGTACTTACTCATATTTTAATATGTTCATAAACCCTGACCGCCGTTTCGTAAGCGGCAAGGTCTGACGAGATAATATTGACACCCTTTTCCTGCGCTGTTTCGATTATGCTTTCGTCGAGTGTCACACCCTCCGCAAGAATTATGCAGGAAGTATCGGCAAGCGAAGCCACGGCAACGATATTGATATTTGACATTATCGTTATCCACGCATCGTCAGCCTTGACTCTGCCCATAACCCACGACAGAAGGTCGCCCGTATAGCAGCCGCCTATTTCTCTGTCCGGCTCGGGAAGACTCACCGCACCGAAACCCGCGGATTCAATCAGTTCTTTTACTTTCATAGTTCAGACAAACACATTCGTTAATTGATTTTACGGAGCCTCTGACTATATCCTCGGCAAATGCTTTGCAGGTCGGAGAGCCGCAGGCGCCGCAGTCTATATGCGGAAGCTTCGCGTTCAATGACTGAATTTCGGACATCATTCGCATACTTTCACTGAAATTGTTGGAAAGTCTTGCAATAGGCACATACTCCGGGAATGAATCGTGGAATATCTGCGGCGGAATAACATCCGTATCCTTCGGCAGAACATTCTGTGAAACGGGCATATAGCGCCTGAGGCTCTGCAGCCTTGTTCTTGCTATATACGGGTTTGCTATGGTCATTACCCCGCCCACGCAGCCTGCCGTACAGGCATTCAGCTCAACGAACTCGACTTTTGGTATATCGCCGTTTTCGATAGCATCAAGCACTCTGTTGACATTTGCGATGCCGTCTGCCGCAAGGTAATTTTCATTCAGAAGCGCCGATGCTTCGCCGCCGCTTGATGCCCAGCCGATACCGATATTGCCGGATTCGCTGGAAATACACGGTGCAGAGCCACGCTTCATTGTGCCTAAAAGAAGGAAATATATATCCTTGAGCGAAACAACAACATCTATTCCCGAATCGGGGTCATTGTTGTAGCCGTTTCTTATATAGCTCACCTTGGCGGGACACGGGGAAATAAAGAATGTTCCCACATCCTCGCTTTTAAGCTCGTGGTGATTTTCCAATGCTCTTTTTTTTGCGAGCTTTGCCGCAAGCTCCATAGGCTGTAAAAGCGGCATAATATTGTCACGCAGGTACGGGTAGCGCATGGCTATAAGCCTTACAACAACGGGGCAGGCGGACGAAATAACCGGCTTTTTTATTCCGGGAGTGTGCTTAAGATACAGTCTTGTGTACTCTGTTACAAGCTCCGCCGCTTTGCTTACTTCAAAAACATCATCAAAGCCGATTTCAAGCAAGCCCTGAAGAACATAGTCGATATCATCAAGCTCATCAAACTGCCCGAACAGAGCAGGCGACGGGAGAGCGATTTTATATTTATATTTATCCATATAGTGCTCCACCTTGGAACACTGTGCTTTTTTTGCCGAATTGGGACAGGCGCGGATACACTCACCGCAGTCGATACAGCGGTCGGGATTGATCTGTGCGTGCCCGTCACGGATCCTTATGGCTTCTGTCGGGCAATGTTTAAGGCAGGCAGTACAGCCCGTGCACTTGGAAACATCAAGCTCGACGGAATGGCTGTAATCCATTACAGTCCTCCTCTCCGACATATTTTATATTATAGTATATGCGTGAAGTTCTCAAACCAGATTTATCTTCATCGTGATTGTAGTTCCCTCGCCGATTACCGTGTCTATATTGAATTCATCGGTGTAACGCTTCATATTCGGCAGACCCATTCCGGCACCGAAACCGAGTGAACGAACACTCTCGGTCGCGGTGGAATAGCCCTCCTGCATAGCGAGAGAAATATCGGGAATACCGGGGCCTTTATCTGCAAGGACAATAGTTATGGCATCTTCCGAAACGGTAATATCGGCCTGACCGCCGTGAGCGTGAATGACCATATTGATTTCGCCCTCGTACATTGCTATTGAAACACGACGGATTATTTCGGGATCAAGCCCGAGACGCCTTAAATTCTTTTTGACCTGAACGGAAGCCTGACCTGCAGATGTAAAATCCTCACCATCAACATCAAAATGGAACGAAAGCAGTTCGCTCATGCTGTCGGACAATTGCCCGCAAGACCGCCGGCATACAGTCTCCCGCAAGCTTCGTAAAGACGAAGGTCGGATTCCATAACCACAATGCCGTTTTCTTCTGCAAGGGCAATCATTTCAGGTGTGGGATGCTTTGAGCGAACGAATACGATGCAGACCATATCCATCATTTCGGCGGTATTGATAACCTGAGGATTTACAAGTCCGGTGAGGAGGACAGCCTGGTCCTTAACGTACCTGAGAACATCGCTCATCATGTCGCAGCCGCAGGCGGAGTTGACATCTTTATCGAGAAAAGCCTCTCCGCAGTCGACTTTGGCATCAAGAAGTGTTTTTATATCTTTGATTTTCATATAAACAATCAGCCTTTATATTTCGCAAGGATGCCGGGAATCATATCGGGCGTAAGTCTTCCGTAAACATCATCGTTTATAGTCATAACGGGTGCAAGGCCGCAAGCGCCTATGCAGCGGCACTCCTCTATCGAGAACTTTCCGTCGGGGGTGCATTCGCCGGGCTCAATGCCGAGCTCCTCGCAGATTTTATCAAGCACCTGCTGCGAGCCTTTTACATAGCAGGCTGTGCCCAGGCAAACGGAAACCGCATACTCACCCTTGGGTGAAAGTGCGAACTGCGCGTAGAATGTTGCAACACCGTAAACTTTTTCGAGCGGAATGTCCATACCCTCGGCGATCATAACCTGAACTTCACGGGGTAAGTAACCGTAAATATCCTGTGCTTGCTGCATTACATGCATAAGGCGGCTCTTATCGTCACGGCATTCTGCAATGACCGCATCAAGCTTGGCCTTTTGTTCCGGCGTACCTTTAAAAGGTATGCTGCTGATTTTCTTGACCATTGAAAATCCTCCAATTCAGAATCATATTGTTACAGTAAGGAAATGGAGAAAGCTCCCTTTCCCCCACCTTAATATACATGATGATTATAACAAACCTTATTTGAAAAGTCCATAGCAAAAACTGTTTTTTTTGACAATTTCGATATTTTTTTAACATTCTTTGTTGCATTAGTGTCAATTAACGGAAAAGAGACAACTATGCGCTCTTTCATTCGCTTTTCGATGTTTTATTTTCGGTTTTGGAAATTCACGCATTATTCTTGTTAAATTCACAAAAAATTCTCAAAAAATATTTACTAAACCTATCATTTTGCTATAAAATATGATAGGATTTAGGCGGGTGATATTATGAAAGGATACATTAAGCGCATACGCGATTTGCGCGAAGACCACGACCTGACACAGAAGCAAATCGCAGAAATATTGGGAACCTCGCAGACTATGTATGCACGTTATGAGCGCGGCGCCAATGAAATCCCCGTTCATCACTTAATAAAACTGTGTGATTATTACGACGTCAGCGCCGATTACATATTAGGTCGCTCCGACAAAAAGTGATTTACAGAGCTCCTTATTTGATGCGGCTGAAATAAAGCAGAATAAATAACACCTGCCCGAACTATGCTTTCGGGCAGGTGATTTGTTTATCTGTACAGTTTTTCTTTAAACTCGGCAAGCTCTGCGAGCTCGGCGCTTAAAGTCAGGGTGAATTCACAAATTTCATCATCGCAGGCAAGGAATCTGCCGACGCGGCGCACCGCTTTTTTAAAATCGCCGTCAATAGCATCCTCGCAAAGCGGACATACCGCAGCGCGAATATCGCGCACCGCCTTAACACGAACACGCCCGCCCTCGCGGTACATATACGGAAACAGCGGGAAAATTCTGCACGAAAGCGGTCGGCGGCTGCGGTCGCAGTTGCCGCCGCAAACCGCGTATTTAATGCCGTCGGTTTCGGTTATTTTCATATTCGGGTCAATGAATTTTTCCTCACCCGGAAAAAGCACCATACCCGTATTTTCATCGCCTTTGCAGCACGCTCCGCCGCAGATTTTGCCGCAGTCGCGCTTTAAGGGGGTTTTGTTTTCAAGAAGATTATAGCAATTTTTAATTATACTTTCTTTCATAATGTTCCTTTCGCATAAGCCCGAAAAAAGCGGGCACAATATCTGTAACGGTACGAGCCGTTAAATAAGGAGGAAATATTATGGAAAATTTTAAAAACAGCAGCATAGGCTGCCATGTAAAAGACTGTAAATACCACTGCGGCGACTGCGACTACTGCTCAAAGAGCAATATCGAAATAAGCGCCTGCAACTGCAATTCAACTCATTCGAGCGATGCCACCTGCTGCCGCTCATTTGAAGAAAAGACCTATTAAGCGATTTAACAAAAACGACAGACTGAACTTTCAGTCTGTTGTTTTTATTTTGTCGCACCCGGCTCGTCTGTAACTATATTATTTACATTTTCCGTCACAACGCATTTGCCGTCTTTCGGCCTGCCGCGGTACACATTGCCGCGCATAAGTATATTATCGGTGCTGCTCGCGTTAAGTGCATGAGTATTGTTGAGTATAAACAGATTGTTTTCTATAAGTATGTTTTTATGAACGGCGCCCGCATATTTTGTATTTTCGGGCTTAATGAGTATGGCGTTTTCGTCGCAATTCATAAAGGCGTTGCCGCGTATTGCCACGTCCTGCACACAGCCGCTTTCGTACCAGCTTGAAGCATCGTCGGAAATGAGTATG
>JAZUJG010000328.1:0-3545 GCA_045642645.1 Acutalibacteraceae bacterium
TGCAACTGCGTACGGCTTTGCGCTCGATGAGGGCAAAATCGAAAAAACAACCCGTTTTCTCGATGTTTTCCCCGAGCTGAAACCGCAAAAACGCGACGAAAATCTTGAAAAGCTCACGATCCACCATCTTCTCACAATGACATCGGGCAAAAAGACCGCCCTCAAAGCTGACCGCAACGGCGATTGGCTCGCGCAGTTCGTAAAGCTCGGTTGGGATTTTGCCCCGGGTGAAAGCTGGCGCTATGTGAGCGAGAATTTCTATGCCGCTTCCGCTATGCTCACCAAGGTCCTCGGTATGTCAATTACCGAGTATCTTACGCCACGCCTTTTTGAACCGCTCGGCATAGATGTACCGTTCTGGGAAACCTCGCCCGCCGGTATAGAAGCGGGCGGCTGGGGATTGATGCTCAAAACCGAGGACATGGCAAAGTTTATTCTCTGCTATCATGACGGCGGCAGATTCAACGGCGAGCAGGTGATTCCCGCGTGGTTTACAAAAGAAGCAACTTCAAAAATCAGCTCCAATGACCATTGCGAGCGTAACCTCGATTGTCGCGCAGGGTACGGCTGCGGCTTCTGGCGCTGCGGCGGACTTCAAAACACCTATCGCTGCGAGGGAATGTTCTGCCAGTATGCCATTTCATTTGATGATTACGATGCCTGCCTTGTAATGACCTCGGACCATTCCGATTTACAGCAGACGCTCGATATTATGTGGCAGTATATTCCCGCTGCGTTTATTGAGCCGAACGCTAACTCCGAGGGAGTAAGTATATCGCTTCATGCTGATGAAGTCGACCCCGCACCGTCTGCAAGGCGCAGTATCGAAAAAAACGTAAGCGGCAAAACCTATAAAATGCGCCGGTGCAGGTTTGTCAATAAAATAGGCTTTCCCGTAAGTATGCTGCCTATGCCCGTAGTTTTCTTTGCCAAAAACAGCGGCGGCAATATGGATGATATTAGATTCGATTTTGAAGAAAACGGTTTTTATATGAGCTGGAAAGAGGATGGCGACCAACATAACCGCGTTTACTTCCCGCTTGACGGCAGCGCGAGTATGAATACCGTTTCAATAGGCGATTTTAAACTTAATTGCCGCTGCTGGGCAAAGTGGGAAACCGATACCGTTTTGTATCTTCGCCTGCGCCCGCTTGAGGGTGTTGCCGAGCGAATAATCCATTTCGAGTTTAACGGTCAAAAAATCAAAATGCACCCGTATTCAATTCCCGGTACAAAAGAGAAAGCGGAAAAAACGGGCGAAAAACTCAAATGTATTCTCGTGGGCAGATTTTTCCATTGGTGGATAGATGTCCTTGTGCCGCAGGTCAGCAATATCCTTAACCCCACGCACTACGGTAAAATGAAATAACACAATTATAAATATATCCGACAATTGCAAAAACGAACGCTTTGCAGTTGTCGGATATTAATATTTAATGAATTTAAAGTTATTCTATTGTATTTTCATTCCGTTTTTAGTATAATTACCGTATCTGCACTTAACGGGGTGATTTTTTGGCAAACTACGGTCTCGACCTGCAGCAAAAGAAAAAAAGTAAAAAACACCGTACAACGGTATTTATAATATGCTTTATATGCTTTATAATCGTGCTTGGTTCTGTCTCCACTTTGCTTTGGTGGCGCTCGCTGAATTACGATTTCAATAATATTTTTAAAAACACCGATGAAACCGAAACAACCGAAGCTCCTACCACCGCTACCGAAAATGTGGTGTACGAGGGCAGCTATGTGTTTATGACGGCTGTAACATCCGACGATGCTCAGCAGACGATGTTTGTTGAGCTTATTTCGGTTGACCTCGGCACCAAAACAATACGCATTGTGCCGGTAGATAAAACATTTACCGATACTGCAAGCGGTAAAACCTGCGAACAGCTTATAGCGCAAAAGAACTACAACGGCGCAGTCGATGCAATCAATTCAAAGCTGCATACCGAAATATGCCGTTATGCCGTCTTTACCGAATCCGGTATCAAGTCGGTGTTCAGGTCATTCGGCGATTTGACTGTTAAAATACCGCAGAACATCGAGCACGATACGCCCGATATGTTCCTTGAACTTCAAAAGGGCGAAAACACTCTTACCGCGGACCAAGTCAGTAAATATCTTAAATACGCGTACGAAACTCAATCCCCGGCAAAAGCCGCCGAGACTGCCGCGACCGTAATAACCGCGGCATTTTCCTGCTACTATAATGCCGAAAACAATGCCTATGCGCAATCATATTTTGAGGATATCTGTAATATCTGTAATGAAAGAGGCGGCAGAACGAATATTTCCATAGTCGATTTTGCCAATGCCGCAGACAAGGCCGAATACCTTGTTCCGCGCGGAACGAAGGAAAAACTCAAAGTTTTTGTTTCAGCCAATCTCACATCGGAGGAACAGTAATGAAAAAGAACAGCAAAGCCAAGGGGATCATTTCCGTTATTGCGGTGGTGCTTATCACCGTTGTGCTTGCCACGGTATTCATTTCACAGATTTATAAAGAATTCATAAAACCTACAGAATTTGAAACGGTTGAACCGTTGTCCGGTGCAGGCACGGGCTATTTCCGCCATTGCTATGAAGAACTCAACGATGTCGAAAAGAAATTTTATGCCGTTGTATTGCAAAGCATTTATTCAATGCCCGAGAAAATCGAAGTACCCTCACTTGAGGGCGGTGACTTGAACAAGGTGTTCGAGGCTCTTTCATTCGATAATCCCGATTTATTCTGCCTCGGCAGAAGAAGCTCCGCTTACGGCGAGGGTAATAAGATTTATTTCGAGCCGGAATATGTTATGACCAAGCAGGAATATGAAATGAAGCTTGCAGAGCTTAACAATGCTGTCAATTACATTATGCAGGGCGCGGCGGCTTATAATACCATTTACGATATTGAACTTTATGTGCATGATTACATCATAAATAACTGCGTATATACCGATCCGGAGCAGGATATGTTCGCAAATGACGCATACGGCTGCCTTGTAAATCATAGCGCAGGGTGCGAGGGCTATTCGCGCGCATTTCAGCTTGTAATGAACCGTCTCGGCTTCGATGTTCGCCTTGTCACGGGCGAGGGCGCCGACAACGGCATTGACTACATCGGCCATATGTGGAATTACATAGTAATTGATAATAACGGCTATTTCGTTGATGTCACCTGGGATGACCCGCGTTCCGAAAACGAAGTGCTACGTCACGCATATTTCAATGTGAATACTGCCGATATTCTTCTTAAGCACCGCAATATAATTCAAAATCTGCCTATATGCACAAGCAGGGAGTATAACTATTATATCCACGAGGACGCTTTCGTTGCACAGGGCAGGGGCGAAAATTTTGAGCAGGCACTTTCAAGGGCGGTAAATACTGCGCGTATGCGCGGTTACGGCTGCGCCGAAATTCGTTTTTCGGATGCCAATGCCATGGAGCTTGCAAAACATACACTCTTTAATGACGGCGTTATATATAATGTATATACAGAAGCCGGTATTCTTTCCGGCAATGAGGCGGCACAGGTAACATACAGCTCTGAT
>JAZUJG010000329.1:0-7626 GCA_045642645.1 Acutalibacteraceae bacterium
GTACGACGAAAATGCCCCCTCGTGGCTGAGAAAGCTCGTTTTCAAAGAAGATATGCTCTCGATAGAAGGAATCATCAACGAAGGCGTGCTCACTCCCCTGTCACCGTACCCCTACACTACCGATGCCGTGTGTTTCAAGAAGGAAGTTGACGAAAACGTCAAGATCTTCACACTTGATGAAAACACGCAGAAAGCCGCCTACCTTTATGTTCTTGAGCAAATCGGCGCAGTAAGCCTTATTTCCGAGCCGCCCGCGGAGGGACAGACCAAAGCGGACTGGCTGCGCGAGCGCGGTATTGTTGTTACAAAAGAGGAAGAACAGGATGTAAACGGTAAGGTTTATATAAGCGCACTTTATGCACTTATGCGCAACGACCTTTACTATGTTTACAAGGGCGAGCAGCTTGTTATACCGGAAGGTACAACTCTTGAGGAAGCGAATGTTATGTACCTTGTCGCTCTTTCGGGGCAGGATACGGCACTTTCGCGCTTTATTCAGGAGCATTTCGGCAAGGGTCTTGACTACGGAAACCTTGATGAATATGTTTACTATGTTTCGCTTATGGCGCTTTATACAGGCGGTTATGTTAAATATAAGGAAATACCCGAAATAAGCGAGGATGAGGTTTCGCGCCGAATGGCGATTATGACCATAACAAAGGCCGGCATCGCAGTCGATGCAGACACCGCCACAAACGAGGAGCTAACCATAAAATACCTCACCGCCATGCTTAACAGCAACTACGATGTTACGCTTGACCCCGATGCAGTGGGCAGAGCACTCGGGCGCGACAGAGTTGCTTACTACATTTTGCAGCAAATGGCGTATGAGGACGCAAAAATCGCAATTTCCGAAACGAATTACAGTTACGAGGATTGCTTTGATACGGTTTTGAGGAAAACTCACCGTTTCGATTTGGAAAATGAGTTTTATTCGGATATTTATGAGTATGAGCTGCACCTCAACAACCGCCGTACCGCAATAAATGTAAACCCCACTCCGATTTCCGCAAGCGGCGTTAAAGTTTACATAAACGGCACCGAGCACCCTGTGGGTGCATATTCCAAAATCCAGCTTGACCCGGAAAATCAGGCAATGCAGACGGTTGAAATCAAATCCGTTGCCGCTGACGGCTCAGCATCAAATTATGTCGTTAAGATTTACCAGGGGCGCAACGAAGCCTCCGGAAGCGATGCGACGGGCAAAGTCCCCACAATCGGCGACCTGAATATTGAAGAATGGGAAACCTACACCGGTCCCGACGGGCGCCCGCATATAATCAACAATAACAGCGTTACCATAAATATAAACGGCGTTCAGGTTGAAGTGCCCGACATTCTCAACCCCGCGCTCGACGGCATAAACGGTGTTGCCGAAACGCTTGCAGGCAATGTTGCGGGCATACTGCACCTTAATGAAGAAGGCCAGCTCGTAGATGCCAACGGCAATATTATAAGCGCCGCAAAGTACGAGGCGCTGCCCGACGGATTCCGCTATGTTATAGATGAAAACGGCTATGTGGCGATAGCCCCTGCCGAGCAGTTAACGGAGCCCGCAGCCGAACCCGTTCAGGAGAAGGCTCCGAACTGGATAACAATAGGCGTACCGGCATCAATAATCGTACTCGCAATTCTTGTAATCATCCTCATTGTTGTTTTGAGAAACGGCAAAAACGGTCCGCAGAGTAAGACCGATAAAATGAAAGCACGCAAAGCGCGCGAAAAAGCAAAACGCGAAAGAGCAGAAGCGAGAAAAGCCAAAAAATCTAAATAAACAAAAGTATGGATTTTGAGGAGTCGTATTCAAAATCCATACTTTTTCAATATTCAATCTTTAAAGAAATACCATATTTTATTTTAAATCTGTTCATATATTCCGTAAAAAAGTGGTATATAATGTAATTAACGGAATAATAATGACGATTCAATTCACAGGAGGTTATTTTTATGGCATCCGAGAAAATTCTTATAATCGACGACGATATTCATATTTGCGAATTACTGCAGCTTTACCTTGAAAAAGAGGGCTACGCTACCGAGGTTGTCACCGACGGATTAAAAGCCGTTGAAACTTTCAACAGCGTTTCGCCCGATATGGTACTGCTTGACATTATGCTGCCCGGCCTTGACGGCTGGCAGATTTGCCGCGAAATTCGCAAAAACTCGCAGACACCTATAATTATGCTCACAGCTAAGGGTGAAACATTTGACAAGGTGCTCGGTCTTGAGCTCGGAGCTGATGACTACATCACAAAGCCCTTTGAAACCAAAGAGGTTGTGGCGCGTATCAAGGCTGTACTGCGCCGTGCGACTCCCGTACAGGCGACTGAGGCAAACGCTGTCAAGGAAGTTTCCTACGACAAGCTAACCATAAACCTTACCAATTATGAACTTAAAATAGACGGTAAAACCGTTGACACGCCCCCCAAGGAGCTTGAGCTCTTATTTCATCTCGCTTCCAACCCCAACAGAGTCTACACACGTGACCAGCTGCTCGACGAGGTGTGGGGCTTTGAATACTACGGTGACTCCCGCACGGTCGATGTTCACATTAAGCGTCTGCGCGAAAAAATCGAAGGCGTTTCGGATAAATGGGAACTTAAAACCGTATGGAGCGTAGGTTACAAGTTCGAAACAAAGTGATATGGCAAGACTGCACAGTAAAAAAGGTGCGTTCTTCTTTAAATATTTCTTCATTTTTTCCGGCATAATACTTGTAAGTTTCCTCGTACTCGGCTTTGCTCTGATGATTTTCTTTGCAGGGTTTTTGAGAAACTCGCTGCTTGTGGAAATGAGGGATAACGCATCCAAGGTTTCGGCTACCATTATGCAGGTGGTTGGCTCCCCCTTCACCGAGCGCAACCCCGAGGGTGCCGCCATTACCATTTACAAAACAATGGATGTTATGGCATCAAGCACCGATTGTGATATTTTCGTATGCAATAAAGACGGCAGCGTCATTGCCTGCGCCGACTCGGTTTCCGGCACATTTGATGTAAACAAGGCATCGGAGTGTGAAAATCACAAAAACATAAAAATCGGAGGCCGCTATATTAAACAAGTGCGCTCGCACGGATTTGCGGAATTTTCCGATTTCGGTCAGGTATACAGCGATTTGCACGCGGTTGCGCTTGACCCGATTATGCTCAATAATGAATTTTTCGGTTTTACGGTAGTTTCCACACCCATAACGGGCAGGCTGTGGACATCTATGCGCGATGTAATGATTATGTTTATAATCGCCGCCGGCATAGCACTTATACTCGTTACCGTTGCGGTATTCTTTATGACCGAAAGAATCGCAAAGCCCATACGCAACCTCGAAACTGCTACACGCTGCTATTCTTCGGGCGATTTCAGTTACAAAGTACCCGAACTCAACACAAACGACGAACTTGCCGACCTCATTACGAAATTCAACGCCATGGCTGTTTCGCTTTCGCAGCTTGAGGATTCACGCAGAAGCTTTGTAGCGAATGTTTCGCACGAATTCAAAACGCCCATGACTACCATAGGCGGCTTTATAAACGGCATCCTTGACGGTACGATACCGCCCGAAAAGCAGAATTATTACCTTGAAATCGTTTCCTCTGAAATAAGCAGACTCTCAAAAATGGTAAATATGATGCTCAATATTTCGAAAATCGAAACCGGAAACATTGACTTGAAACCGGAAAAACTCGATATTTCACAAAAACTTGTTACGGTGTTCCTCGGTTTTGAACAGCTTATTTCAAAGAAAAATATTGATGTGAGCGGTTTTGAAGACATACCGCAGCTTACTGTACGCGGCGATTCGGCGATGATCGACCAGGTTGTTTATAACCTTGCCGACAATGCCGTAAAGTTCACGGATGAAAACGGCAAAATAAGCATCAACGGTGCAACCGACAAGCATTATGTGTATTTTTCAATCACCAATTCCGGCAAGGGTATTCCAGAAAAGGATTTACCGCAGGTATTTGAAAGATTTTTCAAAGGTGACAAATCACGCAGTACCGACGTAAAAAGCACCGGTCTCGGTCTTTACCTTGTAAGAACGATTGTGGAACTGCACGGCGGCACCGTAACCGTTGAAAGTAAGCCAGACGATTTCACAAGATTCACTGTAAAACTTCCCAAATAATTCAAAATAACATATAAAATTATTCATAATCGAAGTTTATACTTCAATTATGAACGGAGGCAATATATATGGACAACGAATTCAATCCCACCACTCCCGAATCAGAGCCCGAAATCAGCGCCGCTGAAAATGCAGCGCCGGAAGTAACCGCTGCCGAAGATGCACCCAAGTCAGAACCGTCCGAAGATTCGGCACCTGCGCAGCAGGCTTATACTGCACCGCAGCAGAATACCGGTTATACACAGCAGTATTCAGCACCGTACTCTGCACCCAATGCCAATCCTTATTCGGCAAACGGTGCGCAGTACTCGGCACGGTATAACAGCGGCAATGTAAACCCTTACAGTGCCTATAACGGCAATAATCAGTACAATCAGCAACCCCAATACGGTGCATATAATCAGCAGGCATACGGTCAGAAACCGCAGCAGATGTACCCGCCCGTAAGCAATACGCCTGTTCAGCCGCAGAAGAAAAAGAGCAAGACGGGCAGAAATATTTTTATTGTTCTTGCCTGCACTTGTATAATTGTGGCTTTGGCGGCGCTTATAATCCCCTCATTTAAGCAAAGCACACCCGCAAACAGCGGCAAAAAGAACAATTCATCTGCGGAAGGCACCGGCGCAAAGCCTTATACCGAGGATTCACCCTATTCATTTAAAGAGTATTCGGGCAGCGGTGCTATGAGTTCGGAACAGATTTATGACGCGGTAAAAGAAATAAATGTCGGTGTGCTCGTTTACTCGCAGAATCAGAAGGTTGGCGAGGGCAGCGGTATTATCGTGGGTGAAGATGAGGGCGGTAATTACACTTATATTTTTACCTGTGCACACGTAATTTCCGCAAAAGACATAAGTGTCCAGGTACAGTTCTATGACGAGACCGAAGTTGATGCAACCGTTGTGGGCTTTGACACCAAAACCGATGTAGGCGTAATAAAAGTCAATAAAACCGGCTTCAAAGCCGCCGTATTCGGCAATTCCGACAAGCTTTCGGTCGGACAGAAGGTTTACGCTATCGGTAACCCCGGCGGCACGGAGTTTTTCGGCTCATTCACCGGCGGTATGATAAGCGCCATTGACAGACCCATTGCAAGCACGAGCAGTGCCTATGACCTCCCCTGCATTCAGCACAATGCGGCAATCAACCCCGGCAACTCCGGCGGTGCGCTTGTAAACGAATACGGTCAGGTAATAGGTCTTAACTCCTCAAAAATTGCGGATACAAACTACGAGGGCATGGGCTTCTCCGTTCCATCGAACACAATGCTAAATATCTACAATGAGCTTATTACACACGGCTATGTTACCAACAGACCGATTCTGGGCATTAACTACTATGCAGTTTCAAGTGACTACACATACGCCGCTATCGCGTGGAAGAACAATCTGCCCTACGGCTCAATAGTTATTGCCTCAATAAATGAAAACAGCGATGTTAAGAACACTTCGATCAAAGCGGGCGATATCATCATAGGAGTAAACGGTGAAAAGCTCGATACGACCGATGTTCTGCTTGAGGTAATAGAAAACGGCAGCGTAGGCGATACGATAACCCTTACTGTATGCAGACTCAACAATAACGGCAGCGTAAACACCACATTCGATGCCAAGGTAAAGCTTGTGGAGGATGACGGCACCAATACCGTAGAGCAGGAAGAACCCGTAACAGAGGATCCGTTCAGCAGGTATTTCGGCAATTTCGGATTCGGCTACTGATAACCCGATATGAGAAGACTTTTGAGCCGTATGCGCGCGGCGGTGGATGACTACAATATGATTTGTGACGGCGACAGAATTGCCGTCGGAGTTTCCGGCGGCAAGGATTCGCTTGTGCTGCTGAAATTGATGTGCGAATTAAAGCGCTTCTACCCTGCCGATTTTGAGCTTGTAGCAGTTACACTTGATATGCGCTTTAACGGCGTTGACGGTGATTTTACCGGCATTAAGGAATTATGCGACGAATACGGAATAGAGTATGTTGTAAAACGCACGCAGCTTGCGGAAATCATTTTTGATGTTCGCAAGGAGACAAATCCATGCAGCCTTTGTGCGCGTATGAGACGCGGCATTTTACACGATTCGGCAAAGGAGCTCGGCTGCAACAAGATAGCTTTGGGGCACCACCTTGACGATGCGGCGGAAACCTTTATGATGAACCTTTTAAACGAGGGCAGAATAGGCTGTTTCGCGCCCGTTACGTATTTATCGAGGAAAGATATCACTATGATAAGGCCGCTTATTTACGCCCGCGAAAGTGAAGTAAGCGCCGCTGCCGAAAGGCTCGGCTTACCCGTGATAAAAAGCCTTTGCCCCGAGGATGAGCACACGCGCCGCGAGGATGCGAAAACACTTTTGAAAACGCTTTCGGCGGAATACGGCGATGTGCCGGAAAAGATAATCGGTGCGCTGCAGCGCGGCGGGATAGACAGATGGGAAAAGGGCTGTCGCATTTAGCGCAGAACGAAAAACGGAATAATAAAAGACAATGGCTTTACGGTGAATTAAGCGTTTAATAAACCGTAAAGCCGTTATATTTTTATAAAATTGTGATTTTATGTGTTTTTCTAAGCGTTTTTTCGCCCACTCGGAGTATCCATATACGCCGTCGGGGCGAAGAAAACGCTTTCTACATCTAAATGCGACAGCCCCTTTTATGCTCATATATCCATTCAAGGATTTCCGAATATTTCATTTCGCCTGCCGCAACGGAAAGGCCGAGTTTAATTACATCCTCATTCGTTGCATCAAGATGTATTCCGTTTATCTCCAAAAACGAAAGCATAATATATACACCTATACGTTTATTGCCGTCAACGAAGGCGTGATTTGAAATCAGGGAAAAACCGAGATTTGCCGCTTTTTCTTCTTTTGACGGGTATAATTCAATACCGTCGAATGTTGCAAAGCAGTTTTCAAGTGCAGATTCAAGCAATCCTTCATCACGAACACCGACGCTGCCGCCGGTAGCCTCAGCCATTATCTGATGAAGAAGCAAAACCTTTTCTTTGGAAAACTTAATCATTTTGCCAGCTCCTTAAATGCGGGAAGATATTTTTTGAGTATTCGCGCCGCTACTACATCAATTTTTTCTTCTTCTGTCATATCAAACATACAGTCATTGTTTTCGATATCAATGACCATATATTTAGGTTTATTGTTTTTTAATATAACAGCTTGCCCTTTTTTGTCAACCGTTCTGGATATCGCGGAAAAATTCTGATTTGCCTGAGTCATTGAAAACATTGTATTTGTATCAATAAACATAAAATCGCCTCGTAATAGTATGAATTTATACAATGAATTTATACTATAATATAATAATTCTTGTGATTTGTCAATCATTACATAAAAAAAGGGCTTTACGGCATCGAGAACATCGCCGTAAAGCCCTAATTTTTATTATTCTGCTTATCTGCCTGTTAATACTCGTATCCGGTTTTAACTGCGTTGAGGTTTATATCAAAGAGGTCGGCGTGCTTTGCGGAAACGACCTTTTTG
>JAZUJG010000330.1:0-3800 GCA_045642645.1 Acutalibacteraceae bacterium
CGCCGTGTTCTTCACAAGGAAGTAGAAATGCCCGACATTTGCGGTATCAAGGAACTTTTTGAGCTTGGCGTTGCTGCGTGTCACATAGTAGTGGTATTCGTTATACATACCTATGTGGTAGTGCTCAAGCAGAGTGTCCTCCTTGATTTCAAAGCCCTGCGGTGTGGTTACATAGGTGCAGGTGTATTTGATTTTGCCGGCGACGCCGTCAAGGTCCACAAGCCTGAATGCAGGCGGGTAGAAGCGCACGCTCGGCACGGTGATATTGCAGAGCAGGCTGCCGCTTTCGCTCTTAACATAACCGAGATTGCAGAAATGCGTGTGCCCGGTGAATGCAAGGTTTATGCCGATATCCGCAAGAGTCTTCCCGGGCGCGGGTGAGCGCATATCGCGGTTTTCCTTGCCTGCGCCTATTCTGTAAGCGGGTGCCGGCGGCACAAACGGGTGGTGCGAGCAGGCAAATATAAATTTGCCGTCGCGTTTCGCTTCTTCGCACATACGCTCTATCCAGCGCAGGCACTCCGGGGTATATGTGGCGCTTTTATCCTGCAGGCACTCCTCGTTTCTGAAATAGTCATTTAGCATAAGGCAGCGCGTGCTTTCATCAAGGTCCACACAATAGCTGAACCCGTCTTCGTAAACCGAGTAGGCATCATCCGCGCCGAATTCCTTATAAAGCTCCCATATAGCCTCGGGATTGAGCGTTTCCACAAGCGAGGGCTTGCACTCCTCCTCGGAAAGATGCGAAAATTCATCTGTCACATAATCGTGCCAGCGGATGTGCTCGGGGTGGAACCACGGCTTTGCCCATGGCTCTGACCTGTACTGCACCTTTTCACCGAATTTGCGCGCATATACCTTATGGTGATTATAGTCGTGCGTTGCGAAAATAACATATATCTTCGTGCCTTTGGCCTTAACTCCGCGCAGAAACTCGGCAAAATCCTCGTGGCTGTATCTGTCGCCGTGGTCGGTAAGGTCGCCCGTAATAAGCAGCACATCCGACTCCGCCGCAGCTTGCAGCACCGCCTGCTCGGTAACGGCAGGCTGCATATTAAGCTCCTTGTTATCGGGGTCTGCTATCATTCTGCGTGAAATATAATGTGTATCCGAAAGAACTGCGAATTTCATATACGGCACCTCGCAAAACAGTTTTATATTTTTATTATATATGTTTTACGGGAATAGTCAATCAAAAAAGCAGCCTCCTTGATAAACAAGTGGACATTTACGCCGATTCGTTATATAATACAGAAAAACGGCAAAGGGGTACAACTATGAAGAATTTTACACTTAAAACATTCCTTGTTTTTCTGCTCGCGTGCGGCGCAACGGCGCTGTACAGCTATTCATTCCCCTCGTGGATAGTGGCGTTATACGGCATCAGCGTTGCTTTGTGGGGCGCTTCGGCATTCCTTTTCGGTCTTTTGTACCGTAAAGCCAAGGAGCACAAAAAGCCTGCAGTCAAAGCGTTGATATTCGCGCTTGCTTCGGTCGTGGTTTCTTTCGCGCTTGTGTTTGTTATCAACAATGTTATTCTCAATGCGCGCCAATCCACCCTTGCCGCAGAAATTATTACGGGTATAGTGTGTGTATTCTTCGCACTTGTGTTTGTGCTTGTAATGAAAGCAGGCGGCAAAAAAATGTTTCCTGCGGCGCTTTCGCTGCTGCTTATAGCGGCAATAGGTTTTGCGCCGCTGTCGGCACCGATTATAAACGGCTATGCACTCAAGCACGCCAAACCGCAGGCGGCTCCCGCAGGTCTTTCGCAATTCACCGAAACGGAAAGGGAAACGATTATGAACGCAGATTTTTATGTTGCACCAAACGGAAATGACGAAGCTGACGGCAGCCTTGAAAACCCCTTTGCCACGCTCGAAAAGGCGCGTGATGCCGTACGCGCACTCGATAAAAGCGGCAAAAACGGCATTACCGTTGCCGTTAAGGCGGGCGAATACAGAATAAACTCGCTCACCTTCACCGCAGAGGATTCCGGCACAAAGGAATGCCCCGTTGCATACCGCGCATACGGCGACGGTGAGGTAATACTCAACGGCGGCGTTACCTTAAAGCCCGAAAGCTTCAAAAAAATCACCGATGAAGCCGCGCTTGCGCGTCTCACCGATGATGCAAAAGCGAATGTTATATGCGCCGACTTAAAGGAATACGGGCTTACCGCTGCCGATTGGGGCAAGCTGTACGCCATTGGCTCCTACAACACCGCCGCAAAATATGACGGCGACTGGACGGGCGACCTTTACTGCGAGCTTTTTGTGAACGACAGACGGCAGACTATGGCGCGCTACCCCGACACGGGTTACCTCTACACCGAAAAAGTCATTAAAACCGGACTCGGCAGGGAATCCGACGGCGCGCTGACCGCTGTTGAAAACTGGGATGAAATTCGCAATCCCGAGCCGGATATTTACGGCATAAGCAAGGAGCTTGCCGATAGAATAGCCTCGTGGAAAACATTTGACGATGTGTGGATGTTCGGCTTCTGGAAATACGACTGGGCGGATGCTTCGTCACCGATAGGTGATTTTAACGCCGCAGAACGCACGCTTACGCCGAAATTCGTAAGCACCTACGGCACCAAAGAGGGCGCGCCCTACTATTTCTACAATGTTTTTGAAGAACTGACCGCGCCGGGCGAATGGTACCTTGACAGAGAAAACGGCATCGTTTACATTTACCCCGAATGCGATATAAACACCGCTTCGGTCGACCTTTCCATAACCGTTAAGCCCGTCATTTACGCCGAAAATGTGAATTACCTCACCTTTGACGGCTTCACCGTAAAGGGTACGCGCGGCGATGCGATTATTATAAGCGGCACGGGCAACACGGTTGAAAACTGCCTTATTAAAAATGTTGCAGGCAGCGGAATAGCACTTACGGGGTACGATAATCTCGCGCTCGCCAATGAAATTACCCGCACGGGCAAGGGCGGCATTTATATTGACGGCGGCGACGCCGAAGCCCTCACCCCCGGCAACAACCGCGCCGAAAACAACTACATTCACCACTGGTCCGAAATTTACCAGACCTATCAGGCGGCTTGCGCATTATACGGCGTGGGCAATATCTGCGCGCACAACGAAATGCACGATTCACCGCACGAAGCCATTACCTACGGCGGCAACAATCATATAATCGAATACAACAATATTCACAATGTATGCCTGCTAACCGATGATGCGGGTGCAATATACGCCGGCAGGCGCTGGGATTTTTACGGCAACATCATACGCTATAACGCGATTTATGACCTCGGCTCCGACGGTCACGCACCCTGCGGAATCTATATGGATGATGCGCTCTCCGGGCAGGAAATTTACGGCAATATTCTCGTAAATGTGCCGAGTATTGCGCTGCACCTCGGCGGCGGCAGAGATTTGCAGGTGTATAACAATATTGTTGTGAACTGCAACGACAAAAGCATTTCCTACGACTCACGCGCACGCGACGGCGTGTTCGGCGGCTGGTTCACCCATTCATCGCAAAAAGGCGGCGATATGTGGACCAATCTGTTCAATTCACCGTGGCAGACGGAGGTTTGGAAGCAGGCTTATCCGCAGATGCAGAAATTCAGCGACAATTTTGACGATACGGATAACCCCGACTTTGTTCCGAATCCTGCATACAGCGACGTAAGCAATAACATAATTGTCAACCTCAACGGCGAAATCGGCGACATAAGCGACGCGGCAAACCGTTTCAGCAGCGTTGACGACAATCATCTTTTCAAGACTTCGGAAATCGGAAATGTTTTTGAAAACCCCGACGGCGGCAATTAC
>JAZUJG010000331.1:0-4399 GCA_045642645.1 Acutalibacteraceae bacterium
GGCGCCATATAATAGCAAAGCGTGGCGGTGGCAACGGTAGTATAGCGGTATGCTTCAAAAAGCAAAATCCAATTTATGCCTATGAATGTGCCGGATAAGAGAAGAATCACCGCATACCTCTTTATGCGTTTGAACGAAAAACGGCGTTTTTTGCACGCAAGCACGCAAAGCAGAAACAACACACCCACAAAGCCGCGCACACACGCAATCAGCGATGACGGCAGAGGGATATACCGTATAAAAATACCAATGGTGCCGAAAATGACCATGGATATTATAAATTCAAGTTTAGCTGTAAATACCGCAGAATTTTTCATTGAGTCACCCCATTGAATTATATTACAAAATCCTACCTATTGCAACAAAAATAACAGAACTGTAAAAAACGAATTTTTCACAGCCCCGTTATATACCGTAATTAAGTTTTATCCGTTTCATTTTTCTGCCGAATGAATTTTTCAAGAGCAGCAGAAACGCCGTATTCGTTAAAGCGTAAAGCGCCGTAAACGGTATTGCGGTCACTATTGCCGTTTTGTAGAGCGCAGGCTCAAATGCGCCGCTGTACCACATAACAGTCCAAATATCCATTATGAACGAATACGCAACACCGCTGAGTGCGGCATAAAAAGCAAGCAGTATTTTACTGCCGTCGAGTTTTTTTGAAAGCACACCTGCGAAAAAACCCACAAGCCCCCACGCGAGCATCTGAAAAGGAGTCCACGGGCCTATACCGAAATACATATCCGATATAAGCGCAAAAAGCCCACCCGTAAAAAATCCCGCTTCGCTGCCGAGGTACATACCGGCAAGTATTATTACGGCGGTCGAGGGTTTAAAAAGCGGTATGAAGCGCCCCACCACCGCAAGCGAAGTAAATACGGCAATCAGCACAAGGCGGCGCGTGCCCGTTTTGCGTTTTTCAAAGCCACAGAAAAACACAAGCACCGATGCCGCCGCAATAAACGCACACACCGCGGCATACTGACCTGCTTTAAGAAGGAACGCACCTGCAAGCACCGCCAAAGGAATCGCCGCAAACACAAGTACATATTTAAGTATGCGGCGCAGTTTGGCGTTTTTTATTACGATCATTCGCGCCCCCCCTTTTCCATAAGGGCGGCGATATCGCCTACTGTTACGCTGTTTTCCGTAATCCCCTTACTCATACGGCGCACGGCCGTTGTGTAAAAAGTGTTTTCACAGAAAAATTCACGCATAGGTGCAGTACCCTCTGCACCGCCGTCAAAGAACATTGTGCAGCGGTCCGCGCACCTTGCGGCAAATTCCGTATCGTGCGTAACGCACACAACTGCCGCACCGCCGGCTTTAAGCTTATCAACAACCCTTGCAACAAGCTCCGAAGCACAGCAGTCAATTCCCTTTGTAGGCTCATCGAGAAGCACCAGACGCGGATTTTTGTGCACGAGCTTCGCAAGTGCGGCAAGCTGCTTTTCGCCGCCGCTCAAGTCGTACGGGTGAACAGTCAGAAGCTGCTCGCTCATACCGAATGAGAGAAAAATATCCTTTGCCGCGCCGAGTTCCTCGCCGAGAGTATCGCAGAGGAATGTGCTTTCGACCTCCTGCGGAAGATACGCAAGGCACTCTCCGTACAGCGAGCCGTTTTTATATTCCTTTATTTTTTTGCCGAACACGCGCACATCGCCCGAATATTGCTCGCGAAGTCCTGCGGCAATGCCGAGCGCGGTGGTTTTTCCCGAGCCGTTGCCGCCGAGTATAAAGAATGCTTCGCCGCCGTAAACGGTAAATGAAGCGTCGTGCAGTACATCGGGAGATTTTTTGGAATACCTGAAATACACATTTTTAAATTCGAGTGCGGTGTTTTCGGTATGGCTGTATTTTTCACAAGGTACCGCCACACAGCCTGCGTTAAGCACATTTTCAAGATACACCCTGCCCTCGCGCACACTCAAGGGGCATTCGCCCACGCCGTTTGCGGCATAATACACACGAGCCGCGGCAGGCATCATCGCACATTCGGGCTCATGCATAAGTGAAGAAGCGACCTTTTTCGGCGTATCGAACGCGAGCACGCCTCCCCCGCGCAGCACAAACAATTTATCGCAAAGCGAAACGGATTCTTCAAGCAGATGGTCCGCCATAATAACGGTTATTCCCATTTCGCGATTGAGCTTTGAAACCGCCGCAATAAACTCCTGCGCGGCTATGGGGTCAAGCTGCGCTGTCGGCTCATCAAGCAAAAGGATTTCGGGCGACATCGCGGTAACGGCGGCAAGGTTTACAAGCTGTTTCTGACCGCCGGATATTTCGGATATTTTTTTATTGAAAATACCGTCAAGACCGAAAAACGAAACGACCTCGGCAACGCGGCGGTGCATAGCCGCCTGCGGCATACCGATATTTTCAAGCCCGAATGCAAGCTCGCGGCTGACGGTATCGGTGACCGCCTGATGCTCCGTCTGCTGTGCTACATAACCTACAAGCGCCGCACTTTCGCCGTCGGCAAAAGAATTTATGCTTTTACCGTTTATAAATACACCGCCGCTTCTTTCACCCTCGGGCGAAAGTTCCTTTTTTAAAAGCCGCAGAAGTGTGGATTTGCCGCTGCCCGTAATTCCGCAAAGAACAACGAATTCACCTTTTTTTATTTCAAATGAAATGCCGCTCAATGTGTTTTTTGCCGCAAGAGGATAACGGAAATTCAAGTTTTCAGCTTTGAGAGCAACCGTTTCCATTTAAACTCCTCCTTTGCAAAAATCAAACACGGCAGAGCCGCGGCAACAAAATACATTATAATGAATAGGGCGGAAAAAGCATTAAACTGCGGCAGAATTATACAGGGGAAAAATGCTATGCCGACATAACCTTTTGCCGCGCAGAAAATGCCCGAAACACAAAGCAGAAGCGAAAGCGCAGTCAAAACCGCATCGACTGCTTTAAAACGGTACGATGTGTACTGTGTTCGGCGTGCAGTACCGTAGCCGCGCGCCTCCATACTGTCGGCAGTTATCATACCCTTTTCGAGTGCGTAGGTAGTAACCGCCGAAAACACCTTCACTTCACTTTTGAGTCTTGCGATTATATTGCCGTCTTCGTAAAGCCCCTGTACTTTACACGCCTCACGCACCTTAACAGTACGCTCACCAAGGAGCGGAATATACCGAAGTGCGACCGATATTACGAGCGCGAGTTTTTTTGAAAACCTGCCGAATATATAAAGCACTCTGTCATCTGTCATAATTGCGCTGAACACTCTGAACCAATAAATTACGGCAATTACCATTGCAGCGTTATATATACCGCAGAAAAGTGCCTCGAGAGTTACGGGCACATTATTCACCACAAGCAGTACGGTATTGCCGCGGTGATTGAAAAGCGGCGTTATTACCGAAAGCGCCGCAAACAGAATAAAGAAATACAGATGGGTTTTGTTTTTGCCGACAACAAGCGAATATGTTACGGCGGCAAATATGAGCGAAACACCTACCGCAACTGCACCGCCGCTTACTGCGGCAGATACGGTGACACTTAAAAACCACAGAAACAATGCAGCGGGGTTAATTCTTTCAAAAGCTGTCACGGTGCGTTCACCCCCACATCCTCACCGAGATTAAGCGAATAAAGGAAAGCTATTTCATCGCCGTCCGTTACCGTATAAGTGCCACAGCCCTCGGAAGAAGCAGCGCCGTTGACGGTATATATCCAGCCGGAAAGGTCGCCGTAATCGAATTCGCACAGATTTTCTATACCTTTCACATAGACACTCGTACCGTAGCCGCCGCTAATGAGCTTTATGCCGTATTTTTGCGAAGCTTCGCAAAGAACGGTGTAAACGGTATCACCTTTACAGATTTGAAACTCGGTTTTAGGCAGAATAACTCCCCCGCCGTTTTCGGCGGCAACGGTATCACAGCGAATTTCAAGAGTGACAGTACCGATAACATCCGTTTTTTCGGCAGCGCTGCCGTAATATTCACCCGGAGTCTGCACATTGAATATGAATACACACGCAACTGCCGCCGCTGCCGCGAGCCAGATGAATATATAATTCTTTATATTGCGCTTTTTAACGGCAAACAGAATTACGGTGATTACCAGTGCGATAATTACGACTGCCGCCGCAAGAATGTATTTAAGCGGTGTTTTTGCGTTTTCGGCAGTTGGCTCTGCGGGATTCAATGCAAGGTCGGTATACTGCAATTCGGCATTATCGAATATATAAATACTGCCGCACTCAAACGAAACAAGCGCGCAGTACGCCTGCGCAGTGGCGCCGACATCGTATTCGCCGCCCACGGCGTGTGAAAACGTGCCGTCGGCAAGTTCAAAGCGTTTTAAGCCGTCAAAAGCGGTATTGCCGTTTTTAACGAAACGGGCGTCGGCAATAAATTCTTCACCAATGGAATTGAGTGCGATAATT
>JAZUJG010000332.1:0-2344 GCA_045642645.1 Acutalibacteraceae bacterium
ATTATATTTTACAATATTGACCCGTACCCCGTACGGTGCATTTTAAGGTGGTATCAGTTTGAGCGACAAAAAATATTCGGTACATCTTGAAAAAATCATCAAGGCAAATTCCTTTGAGGTCATTTATATGCCCGACAAGCCCGCCGACGAAATCGTTATTCGTTCGCAGGATGTTAACCGCCCCGGTCTGCTGTTTGCAGGCTATGAAGATTACTTTGACCCCGAGCGAATAGAATTCATAGGCCTTGCTGAAATGGGCTACCTCAGCGAACTCGACGAAGAAACCAAGCGTCACAGACTTGAGCTGTTCTTCAGCCTGCGTCCTGCCGCAGCCATAATCACAAGAAATCTCGATATTGAACCCGAGATGCTTGAATTTGCAAAAAAATATGAAGTCCCCGTTCTTCGCACCGCAGAGCCGACCTCTCAGATAATGGCAACGCTTATTTCCTACCTCGGTGTCGAGCTTGCCGAGCGCATTACACGCCACGGCGTACTTGTAGAGGTTTACGGCGAAGGCATACTCATTCTCGGTGACAGCGGCGTAGGCAAGAGCGAAACCGCCGTTGAACTCATTAAGCGCGGTCACCGTCTTATTGCCGACGATGCTGTTGAAATCAGAAAGGTATCGTCGAAAACACTTGTCGGCTCCGCACCTGACAATATCCGTCACTTTATGGAGCTGCGCGGTGTGGGTGTAATCAACGCGCGCAATATTTTCGGTATAGGCGCGGTTAAGCTCACCGAAAAAATAGACATGGTAATTCAGCTTGAGCCGTGGGACAGCACCAAGGCTTACGACCGGCTCGGCATTGAGGATGAATACATAACCGTGCTCGGCATCAAGATACCTGCCACGGTTGTACCCGTAAAGCCCGGCAGAAACCTTGCAATCATCATAGAAATCGCGGCAATGAACAACCGTCAGAAAAAGCTCGGCTACAACGCGGCACATGAACTTATGCGCCAACTCGGTATGGAGGAAGATGAGCCGCAGTCCACGGAGCTTGAAATCTGGCAGCAGTATTAAATAAAAATAATTTCTCAAGGAGGATTTTATTATGTACAGAATAGGCGTTGATCTCGGCGGTACGAATATCGCTACCGGCGTTGTAAACGAAAAGAACGAAATAATCGGCAGAGGCAATGTTGCCACACGCGCTCCCCGCCCCGCCGCAGAAATTTTCGACTCAATCAAGGAAGCCGTTGATATGGCGGTGCTCGATGCGGGCATCGACTACGCGGATGTTGTTTCGGTAGGAATAGGCACTCCCGGCTCCGTAAATAAAAAGACAGGCGAAATCGAATTCTCAAATAACCTTGAATTCAACAATGTTCCCGCACAGGAAATGCTCGAGTCAAGACTCAAAAAACCCGTTTACCTTGAAAACGATGCAAACTGCGCCGCCCTCGGCGAAGCTATTGCCGGCTGCGGCAACGGTGTAAAGGATTTTGTGGCAGTTACACTCGGCACCGGCGTAGGCAGCGGCATTATAATCGGCGGCAAAATAATCCGCGGCAACAATTACTGCGGCGGCGAAATGGGCCACATGGTCATAAATGTAGGCGGCATTCAATGCAACTGCGGCAGAAAAGGCTGCTGGGAAAAATACGCTTCCACCACAGCACTTATTTCGCAGGCTGTTGAAGCCATGCAGACCAATAAATCCAGCCTTTTGTGGCAGACCTGCGAGGGCGACCTCAACAAAGTAAACGGCAAAACCATTTTTGCCGCGCTTGATATGGGCGACAAGACCGCAAAAGAAGTTATTGACAAATATCTTTACTATGTTTCGGTCGGCATTACCAATATCGTCAATGCTCTGCAGCCCGAAATCATCTGTGTGGGCGGCGGCATCAGCGCACAGGGCGAAAAGATTCTTGCCCCCGTACGCGCTTATGTAAACGAGGAGCATTACAGCATACATTCAAAAGTGCAGACTCAGATTCTGCCTGCGGCACTCGGCAACGATGCAGGCATTATCGGCTCGGCATTGCTTGACGAATGATGGCAAATATCAACACAAACGGTTACGGCGCACTTTGCGAATTCGCACGCGGTGTGGGGTGTGAAGTTTCTGAACACGCCTCGCTCGCGGAGCGCACCACATTCCGCATAGGCGGTGAATGTGCGGCACTTGTAACGCCGAAAACGGAAACCGCGCTCTCGGATGTATTAAAATATTTAAAAGCAAATTCCCTACCCTACACAGTTCTCGGCAACGGCAGTAATGTTATTGCGCCCGATGAATTTTACAACAAGGCGGTAATACGCATAAGCGACGGCCTTACGCAGTTAAAGCTTATTGACAGCACCACGGTATTCTGCGGTGCGGGCGTAAAG
>JAZUJG010000333.1:0-3219 GCA_045642645.1 Acutalibacteraceae bacterium
CCCTTCACTTACGAAATGCGCAAGCAGATGCTTCAGAAAATATACGGTGACAGATTGCGCATATACCCGCTATCCGATATAGGCGTGGGCAATAACTCCAAATGGGGCGATTATGTCATCAGTAATGTTATTGACCGCTTCGGTGAGAAGCCCGATTTGATGATTTCGGGTAAAGAAGAACGCCGCGCCGAATGGCTTGACGGCGTCAACGGACTTGATGTAGCGGAGCTCTATATACCCAAAACCATAGAAATTTCCGCCTGCCGTATGCGTGAATTGCTGACAGATAATAACTTTGATGTGTGGAAACAGTACTGTGACGAACGCCTGTGGGAAAGCTATCCCGAAATGCGCCGTATCGTTCTGGAAACACACGGGAACACAAACACATCAAGTGTATGAGGAGGATTCATACCATGAAATTTGAACCTATTATTATATCGCTGCTGGATACTGACCTGTATAAATTCAATATGTATCAGGTCATTTTCCATAAACACACCGACCTTTGCGGGCAGTATTTTTTCAAATGCCGTAACAATGATGTTGTTTTCACCGAAGAAATGGCGGATGAAATCAACGCCCAGGTAGACCATCTTTGCAGTCTGCGTTTCACTAACGATGAACTCAATTATCTGCGTTCCATCAGATTCATCAAGAATGACTATGTTGAGTTTTTGCGCCTTTGGCATCCGATTCGCGATTATGTAAAGATAGGGCTTAATGACGGCGAGCTTTCCGTTGAGGTCGACGGTCCTATTTTCTCTGCCATGCAGTTCGAGATTTATCTTCTCGAAATTGTAAATGAAGTATATTTCAGAATGAAATATGACTATGAAAAACTGCGTAAATCCGCCGAAGAAAAGCTGGATGCAAAAATCAAGTCATTCAATGACGGCACCTACACCTTTAAATTTGCCGAATTCGGCTGCCGTCGCCGTTTATCGCGTAAGTGGGAGGAGGAGGTCATTCGCCGCCTCGTTACCGAAACCGATAACTGTATCGGTACTTCAAATGTTTATTTTGCAAAGAAGTACAATGTCACTCCAATCGGTACTTATGCACATGAATTTGTACAGATGTATCAGGGCATTGACTCCATTCCGCTTGCATATACCAATCACTACGCAATGAAGGATTGGTACGATGAATACGACGGTGACAACGGCACGGCACTTACCGATACCGTCACTACGGATTTGTTCCTGCTTGATTTTAATCGTTCAATGGTCAACAACTACACAGGCGTGCGCCACGACAGCGGCGATCCGTTTGAGTGGGGCGAAAAAATTATAGCCCATTACAAAAAATACGGCGTTGACCCCAAAACCAAACTGCTCCTGTTCAGCGACGGGCTTGATTTTGACTCGGCGCAAAAGCTTTACGACTATTTTTGCGAAAAAGCCAGGGTTTCTTTCGGCATAGGTACATTTGTATCGAATGACACCTGCGAAAGTGCCTTGAATATCGTTATCAAATTACAGTATGTAAACGGCAGACCTGTCGCCAAACTGTCGGATACCCCTGAAAAAGCCATGTGCCGCGATGACGAATATCTTGAATACCTGAAGCGCTCAGTGGATTTCAGAATCAAGAGGGAAAGCTGATTTTGCAAAGTCGCTGTCATACTCATTTGTCAAAATAATCAAAGTATTCTACATAATTCGACAAAATAACTGACAAAAACCGTTGATTTGCAATAGAAATCAGCGGTTTTTTGTTCAATACAACGGTTTTTGTCATATTCTATTGCAGAAAATGACGGAAAATGCTATAATTCACTCACTTTCAGGAGGTGGTCGAATGACTAACAATTTATCGGTGCTTATCACCGACGAAAAAAGCGAATCGACGCAGATGCTCGCGTCGGTACTGCGTGCCAACCGAATGGATGTAAGAGTGTGTGAGAAGAACGGCGCAGAGGTGCTCAGAATTATTGAGGAAACACATACCGATGTAATAATTATGGATGCCTTTCTGCAGACGATAGATGCTGTTGGCGTTGTTGCAAGAATCAACGAGGGCGACCCGGCAGAGCGTCCGCTCATTGCAGTTTCATCCGGTGTGGACAATCCTTATTTCGAAAGGAATATGATGCGCCTCGGCGTTGATTATTTCTTCATAAAACCCGTTGAGCCGCAGGTTATGGCTGAACGCATCATTCAGCTCTGCAGCTGGAAAAATCTCGGATCTGCAAAGCCTGATTATTCGCGCGATGACCTCGAGTGCAGAGTTACCGAAATTATGCACGAAATCGGCGTTCCCGCACATATCAAAGGCTACCAGTATGTGCGCGATGCAATCTGCCTTTGCGTAGAGGAGCCGGATATGCTCAATTCCGTGACTAAGGCACTTTACCCGACTGTTGCAAAGCACTTCAAAAGTACATCGTCGCGTGTTGAACGCGCCATACGCCACGCTATCGAGGTCGCGTGGGACAGGGGTGATATCGATGTGCTCAATTCCTACTTCGGTTACACCATTCAAAATGAACGCGGCAAGCCTACAAATTCCGAATTTATTGCGATGATTGCCGATAAAATCAGACTTAAAAGGCGCGTATCATAACAAAACAGAGAAACGGAGCTGTGAAATTAATTTTCGCAGTTCCGTTTACTTTTCTTATGTTAAAAATACATAAATAATTCACATATTTTTTTCATTTATAACACTTTACATTACAGTGCTTTTATTGTAAAATAAATTGGTAAAAATATGTATCGTGCATACGCGCGAAAAAGGGGCAATTCTTATGGAACCTAAATTTAAACGCCTGCTTTTAAAGCTCAGCGGCGAGGTGCTCGCCGGTGAAGCGGGGCACGGCTTCGATTTCGATGTTATAAATACCGTCTGCGGTGCCGTTAAAGAGGTTGTTGACCTCGGTGTGCAGGTCGGCATAGTTGTCGGCGGCGGCAATTTCTGGCGCGGCAGGTCAAGCGGCGCTATGGACAGAACCCGTGCAGACAGTATCGGTATGCTCGCAACGGTTATGAACTCCCTTGCATTGCAGCAGGCTTTCATTGACCTCGGTATTGATGCAAGAGTCCTTTCCGCAGTGCAGATTCCCGGGGTTGTCGAAACCTTCGCGCGCGATGAAGCCGTAAGGCATCTCGAAGCCGGCAGGGTAGTCATTTTTGCAGGCGGCACTGGCAATCCGTTTTTCTCAACCGATTCCGGCGCAGCTCTCAGGGCGGCACAGATAAATGCCGACGTTCTTCT
>JAZUJG010000334.1:0-1550 GCA_045642645.1 Acutalibacteraceae bacterium
GCGGTGTTCTTCGGGTGCTGCCAGGCGTGTGCGGGTGCGATTTTTGCAAATTCGGGCTGCTTGTGCTTGATTTGTTCAAAAATCTTTTTAACAACACCTATTGCATTGAAGTAGAGCGCTTTTTCGTCGCCGTCTTTATCGAACATAACAATGCCGAGTCTGCGGCGCTCGTTTGCCGTGCCGTCTGCCTTTACACCGTCGGCAACTCTGCCGATTTCAAAGATACCGATTTTCTTATCAAAATCCTTGTTTTCGGAAAGCGCGGTCAGAAGTGTCGGCTGCATTGAATTTCTTATAGTGCCGTTGTCGGAGCTTTCAATGTTCAGCACCTTGACATTATCTTCGACCTCAATGCCGAGCTTTTTGTATTTTCTGACATCGCCCCAGATGTATGAATGAACCTCGTGCATATTGTAATGCTTGACGAGTATATCTTTTATTTCGTTGCTTTCGGCACGAACGGGGGAGCTCTTTACTGGCTTTAAGGGGCTTTTTGTGGTGATTATGCTGAAGTTGTCGTAACCGTAAATTCTCGTGATTTCCTCAATTATATCAGCTTTAATGGTAACATCCTTCGTTGCTCTGTAAGACGGTACTTTCACATTGAATTTGTCGCCATTGCGGGTTACGCCGAAGCCGAGCGAAACGAGTGTTTTCTCGATTCTGTCCGCAGTAATGTCTATACCCGTGTATTTGTCAACATAGGCTTTGTCAAAGTCAATGGCTATTTCGGGGTATTTACGCACATATTCATCGGTAAGGAGTGAAGCAACCTTTGCGCCGCCGTCAATTTCTTTAAGTAGGTATGCAAATCTCTGTGCCGCGGTAACCGTCATTTCCGGATCAAGCATCTTTTCGTACCTTGCGGAAGCATCGGTGCGCAGACCGAGTCTTGAAGACGATTTTCTGACACTTATGCCGTCAAAGTTTGCACATTCAAGCACTACCGCATCGGTATCACCGACTATTTCTGAATCAAGACCGCCCATAATGCCCGCTATCGCAACGGGAACGGAGCCGTTCTTAATCATAAGTGTATCGGTAGTAATATCGCGCTCGGTGTTGTCAAGAGTGGTGAATTTGCAGTTTTCGGCAGGTGTGCCTATGGCAATTTCATCAATCTTTTTTGCATCAAATGCGTGAGTGGGCTGACCGAGCTCAAGCATAATGTAGTTTGTAAGGTCGGCAAGCAGGTTTATGCCGCGCATACCGCAGTAGTAAAGGCGTATCTGCATGGCAAATGGGCTGACATTTTTAGTGATATTGTCCATCTTGATGCAGGAATAACGGTAAACAAGGTCAGGTCTTTCAACTGTAACCTTGATTTTTTCCGTGCTGTCACTTTCAAGTGCCGCAAGGGGCAGGGCTTTAAGCGGTCTGTCGGCAAGTGCGGCGATTTCACGCGCAATACCGTAGTGCCCCCAAAGGTCGGGGCGGTTTGTAAGCGATTTGTTATCAACCTCAAATATAACATCGTCAATGGGGTAGAGGTCCTTTATATCGGTGCCGTTTGGCGCATCAACATCAATTTCCATAAGTCCGGTTTTGTC
>JAZUJG010000335.1:0-6292 GCA_045642645.1 Acutalibacteraceae bacterium
CTCGCTGACAAATTCCGAGGGGGTTTTGCCGACCACGCTCACCATTTCGGCAAAAAGCGAAGCGGCATAAATCGAATCCTTGCCGTGAATGTGACCTCTTACTGTCAAACCGCCCGAGGATTCACCGCCGAGCACGGCATCGACTTCATCGATTTTTGCCGAAATATACTTAAAGCCTACGGGCACCTCATAGCACTTTTCACCGAATGACGCGGCGATTTTATCGAGCATATGGGTTGTGGCGAGGTTGCGCACCACGGGACCGCGCCAGCCCTTGTATTTCACAAGGTAGTAATAGAGCATACACAGTATTTCGTTGGCATCTATATATTTGCCGGTTTTGTCTATTATGCCGAGTCGGTCGCCGTCGCCGTCAAGCGCCATACCCAAATCGTAATCGCCTTTGACCACACTGTCGCGCAGCAGAGCGAGCTCACTTTCCGCCGGTGCCGGCATCTGCCCGCCGAAGTACGCATCTTTATTAAGATTTATGGTATCTATCGTGCAGCGCACCGTGTAGAAAATCGTCATAAGCGGATATGTGCTTGAGCCGTGCATGGAGTCGAACAGCACCCTTAAGCCCCTTTCGCGCAGGGCATCGGTATCGAGCTGTGCGAGAATGTCGTCAATAAATTTATTGAACGGATTTTTTATGTAGACTATATCGCCGTTTTCAACTGCTTTGTCAAACTCGGTAAACTCCACGGCGCTGATCTGTTCTATAAGTTCCTCAAGCTTTTCGGTCACTTCGACAGGGGCATCCCTGCCCTCCTCTATAATAAGCTTTATGCCGTTGTAGCTTGCGGGGTTATGGCTCGCGGTAACCTCAAAGCCGTAATGCAGTTTTTCGGTAAGAACGGTATGCATAATAAACGGCGTCGGTGCCGAACGGTTCAAAAACCACACCTTTATGCCGTTGAATGCAAAAACCTCGGCAATCCATTTTGCCGCAGTCTGCGACAGAAATCGCCTGTCATAACCGATAATGACGGGCTTTTCTGTTTTATTTTCCGTTTTCATAAGTTCGACCGCACCTGCGGCAACGCGGCGGATGTTTTCCATAGTAAAATCATCGCCTATGACCGCACGCCAGCCGCCCGTACCAAATTTAATCATAATATCGCCTCCGCAAACTTTCTGAGATAATTATAACAAATCGTCGACATCTTTCAACATAAAAATCATAAATTGCAAGCAAACTTATTATATATTGTAATTTTAATATTGAAAAAACCGCATATATCTGCTAATATTGTATTCGGTATATTATATCTGGCGTTATTCGCCGTAAAAAGTGAGGTTATTTTATGAAAGCCAAAAAAATCTTAGCCTTTGCGCTTGTGCTTGCGGTAAGTTTTTCGGCACTGCTTTGCATACCTGCTCAGGCGGCCAACATCAAAACCACCCCCGAAGTACCCGTTGTTTATGTTCACGGCTTTATGGGCAGCTCGCTCTACGGCGGCCTTGATACCGCCGCCCCCTACCGCATTTTCTCACCCACCGAGGAAAAAATCACAGCTACCGTCAAGGATGCCCTCATCCCCGTAACCGAATTCCTCGCCCACGCGGATTGGGACAAATTCGTTGACGATGCAGGCCCCGTTATGTACGGTCTGCTCGGCGAAACATTCTGCGACACCAACGGCGACCCGCTCCCCGGCACCGGCGTTGACTGGGAATATCCCTCAAAGGAAGAAATCAATTCAAGAACCGAAACCACATTCACCTATGACTGGCGCCTTTCGCCCGTGCTTCTCGGTCAGCAGCTTGCAGACTATATAGACTATGTTCTTGAATGCACCGGCAGTGATAAGGTCGCACTTATATGCCACAGTTACGGCAACTGCGTAGGTATGGCTTATGTTGCACAGTACGGCGTTTCAAAGCTCGACTGCTTTGTGTTCAATGCTTCCGCTTTCTACGGCGAAACCTACACCGGCAAGCTTCTTTCCGGTCAGCTTCACATAAGCGGCGAAATGCTCCTCAACTACCTCAAGAGCAGTGCTTTCTACAACAATGACGGCGGTGCCGCACTTTGCGACCTGCTTGAACTGCTTTTCGTTGCCGATTCGGTAGAGGATATTGCGAATGACGGTATAGACCAGGTGGGCGACAGAATCGCAAAAGATGTTCTTGCGCCGTGGTTTGCAGGCTACTGCAGTATTTGGGCAATGGTACCCGATGAATACTACGAAGCAAGCCGCGAATACATCTTCAACAATCTTTTCGCGGATACCGACTACTCCGGTCTTGAGGCGAAGCTCGACGAATTCGACAGAGTTGTACGCAGCCGCAGGGATGAAATACTCGACGAAATCGAAACCATCAACCACGGCGTTGTTGCAAGGTACAATCTGCAGATGGCTCCCGTTGCCGCAGGCTGCGACGGCATCTCCGACAACACGATCGACACCAAATATGCTTCATTCGGCGCTGTCTGCTGCAACTACGGCGAAACCTTACCGAGCGGCTACAAGCAGGCTGCTCTCACCGATGTAAACTACATCTCACCCGACAATATGATTGATGCTTCTACCTGCCGCTTCCCCACAAAGACATGGTTCGTTAAGGATATGCCCCACGACCATGACTACGGCGATATTGAAGAACTGTTCTACAGAATTATCGCAAATGACGGCTACGATGTAAATACCGACCCCGATTACCCGCAGTGGCTCGTTTACAACGACGATACCGAGCACGTTTCATCGTATGCAACGGCTCCCGTTGTTGAGCAGAGCATAATTCTCAGAATTCTTGATTTCTTCAAGATGATTAGAGAATGGTTCCTCGCCTTTATAGGCTTCTGAAATAATGAATAACGAATAATGAATCGTGAATAATTTCGAGTCGGCATAGCCGACGGTTAATAAATCACATTATTAGGCTGTCGCATTTAGCGCAGAACGAAAAACGGAATAATAAAAGACAATGGCTTTACGGCAAATTAAGCACTTAATAAACCGTAAAGCCATTATATTTATGGATTTTTGATTATATATGTTTTGCTTTTTACAACGAAAGCAGAATGATGCGCAATTTCAATCATTAATAAATATAATCCGGCGCTTCGCGCCCCACAATCATTCATTATTCATCATTCATTATTCATCAGAACTTAAGGCTTTCCACTCTGTCAAGCAGCTCGCAAAGCTGTTTCTTTGCGTTTTCGATTTCCGCTCTGCCTTTCTCGGTTTCAAGTGCACCGCGGCGGATATTGCGGCGAATAAGGCGGGTATAACCGACTATTCTTGCCTTGTCCGAATACTCACCCAGTACCGCTTCATCATCTGTGCCGAAATACAGTTTAAGTGTGTTTTCCCATATACCGCAGGCAGTTTCAAAATCAATACCGATAAAGTTTTTAACTATGTCGTGATCCATTTCGGCATAGCCGATATATGCAAGGTAAATCGAAGCAAATTCAAATACGGGATCGCCGTAGCAAAGCGTATCCATATCTATAAGCAGCACTTCGCCGTTCTGCATCATAACATTTTTTATGTGGTAATCGCCGTGCAGCATCGTTGTTCTCTCGGGAACATTCTCTATAAGACCGTAAAGCTTTTCGTACTTATCGGCGGGCAGATAATCTTTAAGGAAAGTCGCCCAGTTAAGCGCAACGGCTTTCATATCGGGCATATCAGTCTTTTTGACCTCGGTGGAGTGAATCTTTTTAAGTAAATCAACATACAGGTCTGTATATTTGCCTACATTCTCCGGTTCCTTTGCCATAAGCTCGGCAAATGAATCGGCATTAAGAAGTTCAAATACAGAGCCGTAGCTGCCGTCAACTCTTACGATATCGAACGGGATAGCGGTGGGAATACCGAGCACAAACGCCTTGCGTGCAAGCTCACGCTCGCGCTGGATATCCGGCAGAGCATCGGAATTGAAATAGACCTTGATTATAATTTCATCGTCAAGTCTGTAAACCTTGCCGTTTGCGCCCTGACCTATCACCCTGCAGCCCTCAACCGACATTTTGCGGTATGCCTTTTCAATATCCAGCATCTCGGTAAATCCGGTCATATCGAAAATTTCATAAACCTCGGAATTCGCGTTTATGATTTTAAGTGTGGCATTTTCTTTTCTCAAGCGCAGAATCATTCGAAGACCCGCACTTGAAATATACTGTAATTCATCGGCATCAAGCACAAGCTTTTCGGCGGTGTTACCGCTTATAACGCCGTCAAGCTCGGCGCTTACGGCATCAACATTGCCGGAATCTATTCTGCCCTCAAGGTATATTGTGAGTGTACCGCTTTCTGTTTTAAAATTCATTTTCATCAACCCTCCGAAAATTGTTAAATCAATTCTATCACGATATTGCGCCATTATCAAGTAATGTTTTCACTAAATCGCCTATACCGCCGCAAATATGCGGTGCTTTTGCTTTAATTTCATCGCAGGCGGTGTCAACTGTCCATCCGTTGTGGTCAAGAATCATCTGCAAATCGTTCCAGTCGTCGCCCACCGCGGCGCCTTCGTCAGCGCCGAAGCCGTAATAATCGAGAACAAACGCAACTCCCTGCGATTTACCCGTACCCTTTGCACCTATATTCACATGTATGCCATTGACGAATGCGGTGATTTTATCACCGTACATCTCATTTAATTCCGCGGCGGCTTTGAGTGCCTCTGCCGACGTCTCATAGCTTGCGTAATAATGGTGGTAACGCTCCTCGTCAGTCGCCTTTGAAAAACCGCGTACATTCGGTGAAGCCTCAAAATACCGCTGGATTTTCACAAAATCATCGCGGTGAATAAACGCTTCGTAAAGTGTGTTGCCGTCAAAATCCGCAATAAGTGAGCCGTTATATATAATCACAAAGTCCGCTTCGACTCCGAGCTCGCGCAAATACTTGAAAAAATCACTGCCCCTGCCGGTAACAAAGCCGAATTTGTAACCCCTTTCACGCCACAGCGCAATCTGCCGCAAATCATACTCATCGACCTTGCCGTTTCTGAAAAAAGTGCCGTCAAAATCGGTCGCGATAAGTTTTTTCATATACGCACCTCATTCAAGCTCAAAGCCTTCGCCGTCCTTATCTATTTTCATTTTCAGCAGCCTGTCGCCGAAACGGTAGGTCATTTCGCCCTTTTCGCCCGTAAACCCGGCAAGCCTTTTACGAAGCTTCGGCAGGCGCAAATCAACGGGGTTTATCCACACGCCGCTGCCGTCTTTCGCTTCTTTTATGAAAAATCCGTTTGTTTCAAGGTCTTTCGGCATATATTTTTTTGTCGCCACGACCGTAAGCCCGTTTTCGCGCACAAGCTCGCGCACATCTGCGAGTGTTTCCGGGCTTATTTCCCTGCCGCAGAGGAAGCACAGCTTCAGGCTTTCAAGCGATTCTTTTCTCACATTATCATCAAACACCGCCGCGCCGTTCATAGATGCAAAAGAACGGTGCTTACGCAGCGAACGAAGCTCGATTTTTCCCCACGAAACACCGCCGTTACCGGTTTCACCGTGAGTGATTATATTCATAGCGCGTACCCATTCACGAGCATAGCCGTCGACCTTGAGCTTCGGGTTACCCAGAAGCATATTGTTCCACATAATAAGACCCGGTCTGCCCTGCCCCCAGAATGAATCGTCATATTTTATGATGCCGATTTCGGGCTTGTAGTCCTGCACATCGTAATCGCGCTCTTTGCCGCGGTATTTTTCGGTAAAATCGGCAAAGGCTTTGCCGTTTTCGTTGAATTCGCCGCTGTCTTTCTCAAAAAATGCCTGCGAGGACTCAACATATACGCGATTCACACCTGCGTGATACGCAAATTCAAGATTTTTTGCAAGCTCCTTTGCGCTGTGCCCCGGGAATGTCAGCCTGTACCACATATCGACACAGTTCCAGAGTTCCGTACCGTATTGCAGAGCGGCACCTGCGGCGCAGGCAAACTGCACATTGGAAAACGATTCCTTCTGCGATTTGAAATTCGGAATTATGCCGTTGCGCGCAAAGGTGTGAAACAGCACCGGGAACACGTGCTCGCCCGAAAGCGAGACCGCGCCGCGCTCCATAAGCTTGTCTTTATACTCCTTGAGCTGTCTGTTCAGCAAATCGCCCTGCTCGGTAACGTTTTTGGTATCGGCATTTTTGAAAACGGGCGGATTTAGTCTGTATTTACTCGACATTCTTATGGACAGATTTCTGTTTATGATAACATGCTCAAACTCATCGTACATAACACCGAGAAAATTGCCCGCGCTCGCAAGTGCTTTCAGAAATTCAGCGGGTATATCGAGCCTGTGTACGCCCTCGGAATGAGTACCCCAGTCGAAGCC
>JAZUJG010000336.1:0-10876 GCA_045642645.1 Acutalibacteraceae bacterium
ATAAGCCCGCCGAGCAGTGTGAAGAATGACGGTGGCTGTTTCATTCCTCTTATAAATTTGCCGAGCAGAGCCGAAAGCTTTGTGTTCCTGCCTGCTCCTGCAAGGTCGCCGGATTGTATAACTTCGCTTTCAAATAAGAAATCCACACCGCTTGAGGGAAGTGAGAGTATCGCGTTTTTTAAGCCCTCGTTCTTTGAAGCATCACCGCCGTAAAGTCTGTGGAATTCGGCATTGTATTTCCAAAGAGATTTTTTCGACATATCGCCGTTGGATTTTATGACGGTTTCGGCAAGCAGTGTGCCTGCATACAGTGAAAGGTCAATGCCCATACCGTTCATCGGCATTGTCATAAAAGCGCTGTCGCCGAGTGAGGCGTAGCCGTCGGCAACCATAAGTGTAAGCGGACGGCGAACGGGGATAATGCCGTAATTGCCGCCGTTAATGATTTCGCTGCCGAGCCACGGGTGGTCTTTTTTGAAAATTGCAAGCTGCTCTTTAACCTTTTCGTCAGTCAGCTTGTCAATTCTGCCTATAAGCACATCGCAGGTTTTTTCGTTGGTGCAAAACCACGAAAGACCTTTTTCACCCTCATGGTACATATATACCTCAAACGGTTCCGAGGGGATATCGTACACTTCATCTCTGTTGTAATATGCTCTGTACGCGTAGAATAAATCGCCGTGTTTCGGTTCTTTTTCAATACCGAAGCTTTCGGGCAGATTTGAACGAACAGGGGAGAACGCACCCGCCGCATCAATAACCAAATCACCGTAAACCGCACCTGCGGAGGTTTCCAATCCCTTAACGGTGCCGTCCTCGATTATCGGCTTTGTTATTTCTGTTTCGTATTCAAACTTCACGCCTGCGTTTTCTGCATTTTCAAGCAGCATATTTATCAGCGGTTTACGCCACATTATTTTCTGGCGCGTTTCGGCGGTGTATTTTACATTTACGCGCTTGCGCTTGGCGGGGGAAACGAATACGCAGTCACCTCTGTACCGCCACGAATTTTCGGGGAATTCGTCTAAACTTTTACCGATTATCTTCGTAAGTAAATCAAAGGTGAATCTGTCCTCCCAATCGTGACCGAGTTCACTTTTTGCGCGCTTTTCGTAAACGGTTACATCGTAACCGTTTTTTGCAAGGTACGCGCCTGCCGTAAGACCGCCGTGTCCTGCGCCCGCAATAATGATTTTTTTCATAAAATCACCAACCGTTAATTTTGTTTTCTTACAATTCTGTATTCGTCGTCCGGACGGAAATATTTGCAGGAATCGTTTGATGAACTGAGAAATTTGAGGTATTCGTCCTCATCAAGCTCAATATCGCAGAAGTATTCCTCTGCATCCTCATCGTAACGGTAGTTTTCACACATATCGCAAAGAGCCATATAATAACCTCATTTATGGTATTTTCCGTTGCTGTTTATCTGAAATGCGCGGTAAATCTGTTCAAGCAGCATAACGCGCATCAGCTGGTGCGGAAAAGTCATTTTTGAAAACGAAAGCCGCTTGTTGCTGAGTGCTTTAACGCTTTCGTCAAGTCCGTAGGAACTGCCTATAATAAACACAAGGCTGCTTTTGCCTGCGCCCGTTACGGTCTTGAATTCCTCCGCAAGCTTTTCGCTCGGCTCCTGCACACCCTCAACACAAAGCGAGAATATGTAGGAGTTATTCGGTATTTTCTTTTTGATTTCCTCGGCTTCCTTCAAAAGTGCCGCACTTATCTCGGTCTGCGAGGGATTATCAGAAAGCTTAACGGGGTTAAGCTCAACAATGTCAAGCTTCGCGTAAGCGGAAATTCTTTTGGCGTATTCCGCCACCGCATCGCGCAGATAAGCTTCTTTGAGCTTGCCGGGGGCAATAACGGTAATATTCATAATATCAAAGCCCCAGGTACGGCGCGGGGTCGACCCTGTTGCCGTTTATTCTTACTTCAAAATGCAGGTGCGCACCGAATGAATAACCGGTGTTTCCGACTCTGCCTATTGCCTGACCTTTAGTGACGGTGTCGCCCACATTTACCGCTATGGAATTGTCTAGCATGTGACCGTAAAGTGTTTCAACGCCGTTGCGTTGGTCTATTTGAACATAGTTGCCGTAGCCGCTTGCGCTGTAACCGGCTTCCACGACCACGCCCGATGCGCCTGCAACTATAAGTGAGCCGGAAGCGCCTGAGCCCGAAATATCGAGTCCGTGGTGGTAGCCGAGGCTTCTTTCGCCGTATTCGGATGTTATGGTGTTTAAATCAACCACAGGCCAGCAGAAATAGCCGCTTGTCTGCATAACGGTGTATGAGCCCATAGAAAGGCTGCCTGCACGCATACCGCGCTCTATAACTCGTGAAACCGGCGGCGTGACATTTACGCTCATAAGCTTTTCGCTCAGAACCTTTTTGTCACCGACATAGGTAACAAGGTCAACCACATATTCCTTGCCGTCGGTGCCTTCGCGCCTTACGCGCGAGTCGCCTATAAAGAGTGTGTTGGTCTGGATTTCGACCGTGTCATATTCAACCGTTGCAATCGAACGCTCGCATTCGGCGTGCCTTACGGTAAGCATATCAAGTGTGTCAAGTGTAAGGCGGAGCTTATCCTCGGTCCAAATATGTGAGTCGGACGGGATGTAATATGCGTAATTGAATGATATTTTCTGAGTGAACGAAACGGATGAAGCGGGGTACTGCTGCTTCGCCTTTTCGAGTTTTTCGTTTATTACACGGCGTGCGATTTCTTCGTTATCGACAGCGCAGAGCAGGTTGTTGTCTATATATATTTCGCACACCTTTTCATAGTCTGCAGAGAGTCTGTCTATGATTATCTCACTTACGTTCTGCGGATTTTTCAGGTCACAGGGCGTGATTTTAGTTTCCTCTGCGACTATATCCTTTGTGCCGTCGGCAACCTTGTTGAACACAAGCGTTTTCGTAAGCTCCGCTTCGCTGAATGTTTCAACATAGCCGAGCACCTCGTCTCCGATTTTTAAAGCAACCGCATCGACCTTGCCGAGTGTTGTGAAAATGTAGTACGCACCGCCTGCGATTATTGCGACAATAAGCACAAAAGCCACTGTTCTGCGAAAAAGCACCGAAAAGGACGAGAACGATTTTTGAATGTACGGAATAAGCTTTTTCGGAATAAAACCGAAAAGCTTTAAAAATGCTTTGAAGACCGCCTTGAAGAAGGCAGCCGCGAAAAGACCGAGGTTGTATATGTAAATCTGAAGTGTTTTAAACAGAAAACCCATCGTTACACGCTTTCATAAATAATCTATCAATTTAATATACCACAAATCTTTTAACTAAACAAGTGATATATTGAAAATTACAGGTTGTTTATTTCACAAAAATATGGTATTATATCATAGGTACATAATGTGTTAATAAGAAGTGAATTTTTTATGAATAACGAAAAGTTAATCGAATATTACCGCACATACGCCGCTATTGACCTTGATGCTATTGAGCATAACCTCAATGAGCTCAAGAAAAAAATAAATTCCGGCGTGCTTACGCTTGCCATTGTTAAGGCGGATGCCTACGGCCACGGTGCTGTGGGCGTCGCAGCCGATATTCAGAATGAGGTTGATTATTTCGGAATAGCTGAGCTTGGCGAAGCGGTTGAGCTGCGCGAGGCGGGTGTAGAAAAACCCGTACTCATCCTTTCATATACTTCGCCGTATCAGTACGAAACGCTTGTGAATTATGAGCTTACGCAGACCATTTTCAACTATGATGATGCAGTGGCGCTTTCCGCCGCGGCAGTCAAACTCAAAAAAATCGCAAGAGTGCATATAGCCGTTGATACGGGTATGTCACGCATAGGCTTTTTCTGCAATGATGAAAGCGTGGAAATAGTCAAACGCATAAACGATTTGCCGAATATATATGTAGAGGGCATATTCAGCCATTACGCCTGTGCCGATACGCCGGATAAATCCGTTACCGAGCAGCAGACAAAGCTTTTTACCGGTTTTATTGAAAAAATCGAAAAGCGCGGTGTGAAAATCCCAATAAAGCACCTTTGCAACAGCGCAGGTACGCTTACTTGCGATGAGCAGTTCAATATGGTGCGCCTCGGCATTGTCATGTATGGTTTGTACCCCGATGAATGCGTAAACGACCGCACCCTTGACTTGCGGCCCGCAATGCGTATAATAAGCCATGTTATTCATGTAAAGGATGTTCCCGAAAACAGCGGCGTCGGCTACGGTCACACTTACCATACCGATAAGGTCACGCGTATAGCGACCGTTTGCATCGGCTATGCCGACGGATATTCCCGCGCCCTTTCCAATAAAGGCAGGGTAATTATCAACGGCAGCTATGCGCCCGTTATCGGCAGAGTGTGTATGGATCAGCTTATGGTGGATGTTACCGGTATTCCCGATGTAAAAGTGGGGGATGAGGTTACCATTCTCGGTAAAGACGGCGGTGTGGTGATATCTGCCGAGGAGCTTGCCGGGCTTGCCGATACCGTGAATTACGAAGTAGTGTGCGAATTTCAAAAGCGTGTCGTTATAGTTCATTATAAAAACGGCGCAAGGATTGATTGATTATTACGGAGGCTCTTTTAAGTGGCAGTTAAAAAGAATTTTTCCGAAACATATATCGGCACCCTTGTCGAAAATGTTGCGGAGCATTTCAAAAATTTATTACAGATACGCCGTCTTGCCGTGGCAGACCTCAAAAAGACCTATCACGGCGCGGCACTCGGCTGGTCGTGGGCTGTAATTAAACCGATATTCACCATTTTTGTGTATTGGTTTGCCATTGCGGTCGGTTTAAGGCGCGGCGGCGATGTGGGCGAATACCCCTACATACTCTGGCTGATGTCCGGCGTTATTCCGTGGTTCTTTATGAGCGACTGCATCACAGGCGGCACCGAGTGCATACGCCGTTACAGTTACCTTGTTACCAAAATGAAATTTCCGGTTATGATTATCCCCACATTCACGAGCCTTTCAAAGATCTTCGTTCACCTTGTGCTTGTTGCGGCGGAAATAATCGTGTTCTGGATTTGCGGCTATCCGCCGACGGTATACCTTTTGCAGCTTCCGCTTTATACGGTTATGATGTTCTTTTTCTTCAATGCATGGTCGCTTTTTGCGGGTATGGTTTCCGCCATAGGCAAGGACTTTACCAACCTTGTAAAATCGCTTAATGTGGGCGTTTTCTGGCTTTCCGGCATAATCTGGAATATAGATAATGTTGCCGATAACGATTGGCTCTATTCCTTTATGATGCTCAATCCCGTAACCTTTGTGTGCTACGGTTACCGCAACAGTTTTGTCAATCATATATGGTTTTTTGACCAGCCGAAACGCTTCTGCTATTTCGTTGTTGAGTATATAATACTCGCTGCGCTGTCGCTTTGGGCATATAAAAAGCTGCGCAAAGAGATACCCGATGTTCTTTAAGAGGTGAGCGTATGAACGAAACAGTTATAGAATTTAATAATGTCAGCAAGGTTTATAAGCTCTACCCGAGTGTAAAAAGGCGGCTTCTCGGCGTGTTTTTCAAACGCATTAAGTATAAGAAAAAGCCTGCTGTGGATAATATGAATTTTACGGTAACACGCGGTGAATCCGTTGCCCTTTTCGGTAAAAACGGTGCGGGTAAATCCACGGTGCTGAAGCTTATAACCGGCGTTTCGTACCCGACCTCCGGTGAAATCACCGTAAACGGCAGGGTGAGTGCCCTGCTTGAACTTACCTCGGGCTTCGATTTGGAGTTTACCGGCAGGGAGAATATTTACCTCAAAGGTCACATTCTCGGCTTAAAGGATGCCGAAATAAAAGCACTTGAACCCGATATAATTGACTTTGCGGAGCTCGGCGATTATCTTGACCAGCCTGTAAGGACATATTCAAGCGGTATGAAAGCACGCCTCGGTTTCGCCATAAATGTTAACATCCGCCCCGAAATACTCATTGTTGATGAGGCTTTAAGCGTGGGCGATGCCGCATTTAAGGAAAAGTGCCGCGAAAAAGTGAACAGTATTATAGAAAAGGATAATGTAACGCTCCTTTTCGTAACGCATCAGCCTGCCGTTGCCGAGCAGTTCTGCAAAAGGGGAATAGTCCTTAAAAACGGCAAAATCGTATTTGACGGCGAGGTTAAGGAAGCCGCCGAGTATTACAAGACAAATAAGTGAAAACATTTATAAGAAAACAGCGCAGATTATCGGTCTGCGCTGTTTTTGCATCGTTGCTTATCGTATTATCAAACCGCCGCAGGCGGCAATAAAATCGGCGCTTTGCGCCCCGAAATTATTCATCATGCATTATGCATTATTCATTAAATGAAGCGTGTGTTATTCGGCAAACTCCAGATCTGCATAAATCGGGTAGTGATCGGAAACGAATCTGCCGTCAACGCCATCGGTAACAACTCTGTATTTGAGTGCCTTGAAGCCGTCGTTTATCATAACATAATCTATAACATCGTCGGCGTGTGTTTCGGGCGAGGTGGCGTGGAATGTGCAGTAATTCATTGTGTCGGGTGCATCGTACTTTGCATCTCTGAAAATGCCGGATTCCGTGAACTGCTTATAGTTTTCGCTGCCCTCTTTAACATTCATATCCGCGGTGAATACTGCGGGAATATCCTTATACTGCTGCGATTTTTCGATTATCATTTTCACGCTTTCGCGGCGTGCGGTAACACCGATATGGTCAAAGTGCGAGTTGAGGTGAACATACTCTCTGCCTGTTTCCTTGTCTTTAAGGATTACCCACGAGCAAACGCGGCGGCAGGCGGCATCCCAGCCGTAAGAGGGCTTTTCGGGAGTTTCCGAAAGCCAGAATGTGCCGCTGTCCACAACATTGTATTTATCTTTAAGGTAGAACACTGCCGAATACTCACCGAGGTTTTTGCCGTTGTCTCTGCCTACGCCTACATAGTCGTATTCGCCGCCGATATTCTCTTTAAGTGCCTTCATCCAGCCGGGTGTAGCTTCCTGCACACCGAGTGAATCGGGATGACCTGCAAGAATTGTCTGTGAAACGATGCCTATACGGTCCTGCCAGGTGTCGGTACCCACATTGGTACAACGGATGTTAAATGACATAATACGCACGGCGTTTTCCTCCTTTTCATCAAAGCCGGTAATATTTGTGTTGAGTTCTTCAACGGGTCTTGACTGAATAATTCCGAATAAAGACGATACCATGGTAAGAAATGCCATAAGAATCGAAAGTATGCCGGAAAATACCGAAGCATTTGCCATATCATCACTCCTAACAACTTCTTAACATTAGAATAGCACATATAAATAAACTGTCAAGTGAATACGCAAAAAAAAGCGGCTGCAAAAACCGGAGTTTCTGCAGCCGTAAAGTGTTTTTATCAATCGCGGTTTTTGCGGTTTGCACGCTTGACCGCCTTGCCGATTTCGAAAACGGGGATAGTCGAAAGCGCAAGAAGTGCGGAAATGAGCAGTTCGTTGAACTGGAACAGGCAAACGCCGTCTGCCGAATATGTGCCGAATATCTTGCCGAGGAAGGGAACATAAATTGCAACCAGCGTAAGTGCGGTCGTTGCAAAGAATGCACCGATAAGCCACCAGTTCATATTCTTGAACATACTCTTTGAGAAGAGTGAGCCGGACTGTGAACGCATATTTATTGCGCACATCATTTCGGCAAAGTTAACGGTCAGGAAAGCCATTGCCATCGCGTTCAGGCATTCGTTGCCGCTGAAGAAGCCCTCAAATGAGCCTACATCGAAGCGGTAGCCGATTACATAAGCCGCTATTTCAATAACGGTAAGGTAGATGCCCTGCCATACCATATCGAAGCCTGCGCCGTGCGAGAAGATACCGTCGGTGGTAGCTCTGGGCTTGCGCTTCATAAGATTGCCTTCAGCCTTTTCCATACCGAGTGCAAGGCCGGGGAGTGAGTCCGTAACCATGTTTATCCAGAGCAGGTGAACAGGCTCAAGAATCTTAAAGTTAAGCAGCGAAGCAAGGAACATAATGAGAACTTCGGAAAGGTTTGTGGAAAGCTGGAACTGCAGCACCTTGCAGACATTGTCGTAAATCTTTCTGCCTTCTTCAACGGCGTTTACGATTGTTGCAAAGTTATCGTCGGCAAGCACCATATCGGCAACGCCCTTGGTAACGTCGGTGCCGGTGATACCCATACCTATACCGATATCGGAAGCCTTAATCGAGGGCGCATCGTTAACGCCGTCGCCGGTCATAGCTGTAACAAGGCCGCGGGCTTTCCATGCCTTGACTATTCTTGTTTTGTGCTCGGGCTGAACACGCGCGTAAACAGAATACTTTGTAACTTCTTCAACAAGATCTTCATCGGTGAATTTGTCAAGGTCTGCACCGAGAGCAGCCTGCGAAGCATCGGCGATTATGCCGAGCTCCTTGCCTATTGCAACTGCGGTGTCCTTGTGGTCGCCGGTTATCATAATGGGCTTGATGCCTGCATCGCGGCATTCTTCAATAGCCGCTTTTACTTCGGGACGGACGGGGTCAATCATACCCGTAAGACCTATGAACACAAGGTCTTTTTCAAGGTCTTCGGCATCAAAGCTTGCGGGAGCGGCATCGTGCTTTTTAAGTGCAACGGCAAGCACGCGCAGAGCCTTGTCCGCCATACGCTTGTTGTCCGCAAGCACCTTTGCCTTAACTTCATCCGTAAATTCAACGGTTTCACCGTTTATAAGCGCATATCTGCATCTGCCGAGCACAACGTCGGGAGCACCCTTTGTGTACTGCACAATGCCGTCTGCGGTGTTGTGAACGGTGGACATCATCTTTCTGCCGCTGTCAAAGGGGGCCTCGCCAATGCGGGGGCAGGCGGCAACAAGGTCGTTTTTGTTAAGACCGAGTGCATAAGCATAGCCTACAAGAGCAGCCTCGGTGGGTTCACCCGTAACCTTGCCTTCACTGTCAACATTGGCATCGCAGCAAAGTGCCATAGCCGTTGCAATAAGGTTTTCATTGTCGCCGTAATGGTCAACAACGGTCATCTTGTTCTGGGTGAGGGTGCCGGTCTTATCCGAGCAGATTATCTGCGTGCAGCCGAGAGTTTCAACTGCGGTGAGCTTCCTTATAAGTGCCTGGCGCTTGCTCATTGCGGTAACGCCTATTGAAAGTATTATCGTAACAACTGCGGGCAGACCTTCGGGAATTGCGGCAACTGCGAGTGCTATGGCGGCAATGAAGGTGTCAAGCACGGAATTTTCAAGGAATTCGGTCATATTGAATGCGCCGACACCCTTGAAAACGGGAATGAGCGATTCAACAATACCTACAAGGAACACGAGCGCACAAATTGCAATAACGAGCTTTGTAAGGAATTTTGAAAGCTCTGCCATTTTGATTTGCAGGGGGGTCTGTTCCTGCTCGGCATCTGCGAGTGCATCGGCAATTTTGCCCATTTCGGTATCCATACCCACTCCGGTAACAACTGCCTTGCCTCTGCCGTAAACAACGGTGGAACCGCTGTAAAGCATATTCTTTCTGTCGCCGAGTGTAACATCCTCGTTTGCATCCTTGCAGTAAAGCACATCGATGATTTTGCTTACGGGTACCGATTCGCCGGTAAGTGCCGCTTCCTCGCACTTAATGCTGTGCGATTCAAAAATACGGCAGTCTGCGGGAACTGCATCGCCGGCTTCAAGCACCACAACATCGCCCACAACAATATCTTCGCTCTTGATTGTAACGACATTGCCGTCGCGAATGACATGGCTTGTGGCGGCAGTCATCTGCATAAGTGCTTCCATAGCGGCTTCCGATTTCGATTCCTGCACAAGGCTCATTACCGTGTTGATGATAACGACCACAAGAATAACGAGTACATCGGCGAATTCGCTGAACTGGAAGCCCTGACCTGCCTTTACGGTGTTGATTACCGCAACCACAGCCTGAATACCCGCCGCAACGATAAGCATAATTATCATCGGGTCGGCAAGTGATTTCAGGAATTTGGTGAAAAGGCTGTCCTTTTCGGCTTCTTTGAGTTTGTTTTTACCGTTTGCTTCAAGGCGTTTTTCGGCTTCGGCTTGGGTAAGACCGTTTTCGTTCGACTTGACTTCGTCGAACACCGCCTTGGTTTCTTCGAGATAATACTTCATAAATATACCTCACTTAAAAATTCAAAAGGAAACAAAAAAGACTTTTACCGCGAGCGGTAAAAGTCTCACTCTCTAAGGTAAGGGCGGGCATTAATGCCGTGATTGACGCCGAATACCGCACAGTATATGCGAGTTACTCCCTTTTGTTAAATGAATTATACATTATTTTTTTATATTTGTAAAGAGTTTTATTTGATTTTTGTGAAAAATTAAACATTCATTTCGGCTCGGTCAGTACGGGCAAAAGCTGCCTGCCTTCAAGCGCCGCGCGGAGTGCGGTCGGTATCTTCGTAAAGTCCGCAACAAGCGAGGTCGGTTTCGTTTTGTAGCTGTCGTGCCCGTACGGCACAAAGTATATGTTTTTGTAATTCAGCAAAGCTCCGATATTCTTCGCGGCGTTTGCAAGTGCATCGTTTGTTGACGGCGCAATCAGCACCGGGCGCGCATTTCTGAGATGCGCCTTTGCGGCAAGCGTTACCGCGGTGTCGGTAACTCCGGTTGCGAGCTTTGCGAGCGTGTTTCCCGTGCAGGGGGCGATTATAAGCGCATCGAGCAGTTTTTTCGGACCTATCGGCTCTGCCTGCGGAATTGTGTGTATAATTTCATTCCCCGTTATATCGGTGAATCTTTTGCGCCAGCTTTCCGCCGAGCCGAAACGCGTGTCAAGGCTGTATGCGTTTTCCGACATAATCGGTATAATATTGTAATCTGACTTTTTCAGTGCTTCGATTTCTTTGAAAACTTCCTTAAAGGTGCAATATGAGCCGCATATTGCAAAGCC
>JAZUJG010000337.1:0-5742 GCA_045642645.1 Acutalibacteraceae bacterium
GCCAAAACCGGTGCTATTATGGGCAGCGGCGGTATGATAGTTATGGACGAAAAAACCTGTATGGTCGATATGGCGAAATTCTTTATGGATTTCACCAGTAAGGAAAGCTGCGGCAAATGTGTGCCGTGCAGAATCGGCACAACAAGAATGCTCGAAATTCTTAAAAGAATTACCGCAGGCGAGGGCGTAGAAGAAGATATCGAAACTCTGCGAGACCTCGGTGAAAGTATAAAGACGGGCGCTCTGTGCGGTCTGGGTAACTCCGCCCCCAATCCCGTGCTTACCACGCTCAAATACTTCGGCAGCGAGTATGAGGAACATATTAAACAGAAAAAATGCGGCGCAGGCAAATGCTCTGCACTTATAAGATTTGAAATTGATGCCGAAAAATGCCGCGGCTGCTCGCTTTGCAGCAAAAAGTGCCCTGCCGGTGCCATAAGCGGCGAAACCAAAAAGCCTTTCACCATAGATGCGGCAAAATGCGTTCGTTGCTCTCAGTGCATTGAGACCTGCCGTTTCGGCGCAATAGAAATTAAATCAGGGGAGGTGTGCGAATGAGCACCGTTAACATTACGGTAAACGGCAATATTATTGCCGCAGATACCGAAAAAACTTTACTTGACAATCTGCTCGAAAACGGTATTTTCGTTCCGCACCTTTGTCACAACAAATTCCTTGAGAGCTACGGCGGCTGCGGACTCTGCCTTGTGCAGATAGAGGGTATGCGCCGCCCGCTGAGAGCCTGCTCAACCAGCGTGAGCGACGGTATGGTTATTACCACATCCACACCAGATATCGAAAAGAGCCGCAAGGCAGCGCTTGAACTTATGGTTTCCGACCATACGGGCGACTGTAAGGCTCCGTGCTTTTTCGCGTGCCCCACACACCAGGATGTTCAGGGCTATGTCGGTCTTATCGCTCAGGGCAGGCATTCCGAAGCCATTGAGGTTATTAAACGGGATAATCCGCTGCCTGCGTCAATAGGCAGAGTTTGTCCCCATCCGTGCGAAAAGGAATGCCGCCGCGGCAAGCTTGAGGGTGCTGTGTCCATCTGCTCGTTAAAGCGCTTTGCCGCCGATATGAACAGTGATTATGTTCCCGCCTGCAAAGCCGCAAACGGAAAGAGTGTTGCGGTTGTGGGCGCAGGCCCCGCAGGCCTTTCGTGCGCGTATTTCCTTGCACTTGAGGGTTACGCCGTAACCGTGTTTGAAGCACAGAAAAAGGCGGGCGGTATGCTCAGATACGGCATACCCGAATACAGACTGCCCAAAAAGGTGCTTGACGGCGAAATAACACTCATTGAAAAGCTCGGTGTTAAATTTGAATACGAAAAGAAGCTCGGTAAAGATTTTACCGTTAAAGAGTTAAGCGGGAAATATGAAGCCGTATTCGCCGCGCTCGGTGCGTGGAGCAGCTCGAAACTCGGCTGCCCCGGCGATGATGCCGAGGGCGTTGTGGGCGGTATAGATATGCTTTACCGCGTTGCAAACGGCGAAAAGCCCGCGCTCGGCAACAATGTTGCGGTAGTGGGCGGCGGCAACACCGCTATTGATGCCGCAAGAACTGCAGTAAGGCTCGGTGCCGAAAATGTTACCATAATCTACCGCCGCACACGCGGCGAAATGCCCGCCGAAATCGACGAAATACGCGATGCCGAGGATGAGGGCGTGAAATTCCGCTTTTTGCAAACTCCCGTTGAGGTCGTCAGCGAAAACGGTATAATGAAAGCACTTAAATTACAGAAAATGGCGCTCGGTGAGCCGGATGCCTCCGGCAGAAGAAAACCCGTGCCCGTTGAAGGCGATATCGAAACCGTTGAATTTTCAACCGTAATAGCCGCCATAGGTCAGCGCACGGTTGCCGAGGATGTTTCGGAATTTGCACTTACCGCAAAGGGTACCGTCGAAACCGCGAAGAACAGCAGTAAGACCTCGCTTTCTAATGTTTTTGCGGCGGGCGATATGGTAAATAAGGGCGCGGACATTGCCGTGCGCGCAATAGCAGGCGGCAAAAACGCCGCGCGTGAAATCGACTGCTATATAACAGGCAAAGAATTTGTTGCGGATTTGCCGGATTACAGCGTAAATAAAAACTTCGATGCTTCCGAAATAGCCGATAAGCCGAAAATCGAAAGAGCCGTTACGGAGCTTCTGCCCGTTAACAAAAGAAAATCGTCGTTCGTTGAAGCGGCAAGAACATTCACCGAAGCCGAGGCGCTTAAAGAAGCTTCACGCTGCCTTGAATGCGGCTGCGCTTCGGTCTACGAGTGCGAGCTTCTTAAACTCGGCAGAGCTTACGGCGCATTCAATACTGCGCTTTGCGGTAAAAAGCACGAAAGCAAAAAGGATGAAAGCCATCCGTTTATCGTGCGCGACAACAAAAAGTGCATTCTCTGTGCGCAGTGCGTAAGAGCCTGCCGCGAGATTTCGCATACCGAAAACCTCGGTCTTTTCGGCAGGGGCTTCGGTACGGAACCTATAAGTGCATTTGATTTGCCGCTTAATGACAGCAAGTGCATATCCTGCGGCGCGTGCGTAAATGTCTGCCCCACAGGCGCTCTTACCACCCGTACCGGTGCTGTGAAAAATCCTCCGCTTCCGTTTGAGGAAAGTGAATGGATTTGTCCTGCCTGCAATAATAAGTGTGTATTCACAAAACGCACCGTAAACGGCAGAGCGGTCAGGATGATACCCGCAGATTTGAACAGAAGCTGCTCGATTGGAGTATTCGGCTTGCCGTACCTTGAAAATAACGGGGCTGAAAATGCCGAGATTATGGAAAAACTGCGCGGAGATACAAAATTCTGCACCCTTTCCGTCAGCGATTTCGATACTGCGGAAAAACTCAGAAGTTTACTGAAATAGAATCAAAAATGCCTTTGTTGCGGCTTGTTTTCCGATTACGAAAAATAAGCAGATGTCAAAAAAAACGGTACTGTTTTGTGTATTTTGCCGACAAGATGCCGAAACCCTATATATATCAACGGTTTTCGCACTTTTGAACTTAAGATTTCCTAAGAAAAATAAACAATATAAAAGCAAAAAATATATTGACATTCGCCCCCTTGATGTAATATAATCTATGCAGGCTTATAAGTGTTGCTATAACTGCGCCACTTTGCGGCAGAGGCTTTTCCTCTAAATTCATGAAAAGGAAGATTTTAATGAAGAAAACACTTGCGATTTTTCTTTCGGTCTTGCTTATCTGCATAAGCATAGCGCCGATGAGTCTTGCAGTCGACGATGCTTCGCCGATCAAAACAAGAATCATTGACGGCGCTTATGACAGTTCGGCAGCCGAAGTGGACGCTGTTGAAGAAACGACCTTCACAGTCATCGTATCCACAAAGGGTGCTGTCAAAAATCTTACCGACCTCAGCTTGTATGTTGAGTTTGACCCCGAAGTTCTCTCGGTCAAGGCAGCAGGCGAAGCCGGTGTTGCAGATGAAGAAGGCAATATCACTCCCAACCTCAACGGTTTCTCCGCTTACGATATGAGAAGCGGCGTAAATAACCAGTACGCTTACGGTTGGATTTCATCCTCCGGCGTTTCCAAGGATGCAGCCACCGATTTCTTCTACATCACTTTCGTAGTTCTTGATCTTACCAGAACATCCACAGCGGTTGCTGTTTATGTTGATGCTTTCAAGACCGACGACGGCGACAACGGCGAAGGCAGCAACGATGTAGTTAAGACAATGCTCGCAGTCAATCCCACTATCGACTTTGTTTTCTCTCACATCGTGCCTACCGAGTACCAGCCCGACACTACCGCGGCTGAAGCGACCTCTGCCGATATCAATACTCTGCTCCAGTTAATCAGAGATATGCTCTCCGGTAAAGGCGTTACATTCGCAGATTTTGCCGATGCAATCACCAATGTTCTCGGCAACTCCGAAATCACTATGATGATTGAGCAGCTCGTTGACAGTGATGTTGATATTTCAGAAGCATTCCGTTCAATCCTTGAAAGCCTCGGTCTTGACTTCGATGCTCTCGTTGATATCCTCAATAAGATAATCGACTTCTTCAAGGGTCTCTTTAATAAAGATAAACCCACCGAGCCCGCTTCAACCGCAGTTAACACCACTGCAAAGGGTTCCTCCGAAGGTTCAGAGGAAACAGGCGATGCAGGTATCGCTCTTGCAACGGCGGTTTGCCTTGTAGCTTCGGCATCGTTCGTATTCACAAGAAAGAAAAAAGAAACAGTCTGAATTAAAACGGAATCGCAAGTTCGTTAAATAGACACTATACTGCATCGGACACCGTTCCGATGCAGTTTTTATATACGTATATATAATATATGTATGGAGGTAAATATGAAACACCGTAAATCATTCATCGCAATAATACTTGCAGCCGTGCTTGTGCTTTCGCTGCCGCTCGGCGCGTTTGCCGCAAGCAGCAATACTCCCGCACCGCAGAATTGGTACGCAAGTCAGAATGCAATACTTGAAACAAACGGCAGAATTGCTCTTACACCCGGCGCAACCGAAAATGACAGGAACTTTTCGTGGGCGCTTTCAAGCTTTGAGCAGTGCCCGGACGGCGAGCAGTTTATATATGCCGACAACGAAGATTTTGAGGATGCCGTTTATATTGAAGCGGATGCCGTAACGGATTCGTCTTTTATTTATGTTGCAAACCGTGTTTCGCTCACCGACCTTGATGCAGGCACATACTATTATAATTATACCTGCGGCGGCAAGTGGCAGGAACCTGCACAGTTTAATATAAATGACACCTCCGACGGCTTTACGGTTATGTTTTGCTCCGATGTTCAGCTCGGCAGAAGCGGCGATGATGCGAACGATGCAGTTATAAACGATACATACGGCTGGGCAAGAGCGCTCGACTCCGCCGTTTCAAAGGCGCCGGATATGGACTTTATAGTCAGTGCCGGCGACCAGGTCAATGTTGCGCTGAATAAGTCGCAGTATAATGCATTCCTTTATCCCGAGCAGCTCAGAAGCTACCCGATAGCTGCCGCGGTGGGCAACCACGATTTTTATACCTCTTACTATTCATATCACTTTTTCAATCCCAATGTCTGCGGCGAAGAAATACTTTCGCTGTGCGGCGATGACTATTATTTCTCATACGGCAACGCGGTGTTTATAGTGCTTAACTCGAATGATTTGCTTGTGCCGGAGCACGATGCCGCCATTGAGAGTGCAGTAAAAGCATACCCCGATGCTAAGTGGCGCATAGTGGTAATGCACCACACCGCCTATATTCCGAATAACGACGGTGAAGAAAACACTACCGCAAAGCTTTTTGCCCCGTTATTTGATAAATATGACATTGATATGGTGCTTTCGGGGCACGAGCATGTTTACTCACGCACAGAGCCGCTTACCGCAGGCAAACCGGATGCAAACGGCGTAATCTATTTTGAAGCTTCAACGGCTTCGGGCTGCAACCATTGCCATTTCAATAACACCGATGAGCGCATAGCCGCCACACTCAATACCGAGGAGCCCACATATTCACTTCTAAATTTCGGCGAAAATGAGATTTCGGTTACTTCGTACCTTACCGATACCGATGAAGTGTTTGACAGCTTTACGGTTACCAAAACCCAAAACCCGAAAGCGATAAGCGCATCAAGTCAGAGCTTATTGGATATTATAATTCAGATATTCAAAGCAATTTTGAAGATGCTTACCGATTTCAAGGTGAATTTTGAATAAACAAAAAATCAGCGCGGTCAATGACTGCGCTGATTTTTTGTTTTGTTTCG
>JAZUJG010000338.1:0-6300 GCA_045642645.1 Acutalibacteraceae bacterium
CCGTTTTCCTCGCGGTAGGCTACAATGTTCTTTGCCGTTGCCGACGAAACACCCGCAATGTATTTAAGCAGCGAAACCGATGCGGTGTTCAGGTCAACGCCCACGGCGTTTACGCAGTCTTCAACCACGCCGTTAAGCGATTCTTCAAGCTCTTTGGGCGGAACATCGTGCTGGTACTGACCTACGCCGATGCTTTTCGGCTCGATTTTCACAAGCTCCGAAAGCGGATCCTGCAAGCGCCTTGCTATCGAAACCGCCGAACGCACCGAGACGTCGAAATCGGGGAATTCCTCAGCACCGAGTTTGGATGCCGAATAGACTGAAGCGCCTGCCTCGTTTACCACCATATAGGTTACGGGGCGTGGCGATTTTTTTATGGTATCGGCAATAAAAATTTCCGATTCCTTGCTTGCGGTGCCGTTGCCTATTGAAATGCAGTCGATATTGTATTTCTTTATAAGGTCAAGCACCTTGGCTTCCGATTCCGCAATCTTCGACTGCGGCGGTGTGGGGTATATAACACCCGTAAACAGTACCTTGGAATTGCCGTCGACTACCGCGAGCTTGCAGCCTGTTCTGTATGCCGGGTCGACCGCGAGTACGGTTTTATCCTTTATGGGCGGCTGCATAAGCAGGGGTTTGAGGTTGCTGCCGAACATCTTTATTGCCTGCTCATCGGCTTTTTCGGTGAGCGCATTTCTTATTTCGCGTTCAAGCGAGGGGAATATAAGGCGTGCGTATGAATCTGCCGCCGCGGCTCTGCAAAAGTCTGTTGATGAGCTGCCCTCGGTTATGAAAAGGTGGTCGAGTATCCTTAAAGCCTCGGCTTCGTCAACATCTATGCCGACCTTCAGGAATTCCTCGTTTTCACCGCGGTTTACCGCAAGTATGCGGTGGCTCGGTATTTTTGCAACAGGCTCGCGGTAGTCGTAATACATAGAGTAAACGCTGTCTTCCTCTTTCTTTGCCTGCGAAACGACTGCGCCGCGCTTCCAAATAAGGTCTTTTAAGAGTCTGCGGCATTCAGCCGAGTCGGAAATAAGCTCCGCAATAATATCCGAAGCGCCCGCGAGTGCTTCCTCGGCGGATGCAACGCCTTTTTCTTCGTCGATATATTCTGCGGCGATTTCGTTTAAGTCCGCTCCCTTTAAGGTGAACGAGAATAAAAGCTCCGCAAGCGGCTCCAGCCCTTTTTCCTTGGCAACGGATGCGCGTGTTTTGCGCTTTTGCTTATACGGTCTGTAAATATCCTCAAGCTCCGCAAGTATCTGTGCGGCGTTTATCTGCGCGGTCAGCTCGTCTGTGAGCTTGCCCTGGTCGCTTATGGAGGAAATGATTTCCTCCTTGCGCTTTTCAAGGTTTCTTATATATGTCAGTCTGTCGTTTATTTCCCTGAGCTTCTGGTCGTCGCAGGAGCCGGTCATTTCCTTTCTGTAACGGGCGATGAACGGTATCGTGTTGCCGTCATCAATGAGTTTAACAATGTTTTCCGCGTGTGCGGCGGTCAGCGAAAATTCTTCCGCAATAAGCTTTAAGGTATCCATAATATCTCCTTTTGATTTAATAAATATATTTTACAATATTTTGCCGTTTCAGTCAAGAATACATTATTTAGCACTCTTGTTGCGCGAGTGCTAATATTTACAATTTGTTCATATTTAATTCATTTTAATTAAATATGTGCATACTATACTTATACCGTAAAAATACGAAAGGAGCGTTCTGTATGAATTTTCAGAAATTTACACGCAAAAGCATAGAAGCCGTAAACAGCGCACAGTCATTGGCGAGTGAATACGGCAACAGTGAAATTACCGAGCTTCACATTCTGCTTGCGCTTATGCAGCAGCAAGACGGCATCATAGGCGGCTTGACGGCACAGATAACACCGCAGAGCGCATCGTTTGAAAGTGAACTGCAGGCACTTGTTGCAAGGCTGCCCAAGGTCAGCGGTGGGGATGTTTATATTTCGCAGAATCTGAATGCGGCGCTCGCCGAAGCCGAAAAGCAGGCGGAATATATGAAGGACAGTTTCGTTTCCGTCGAGCATATTTTCCTCGGCATTCTCGCACATCCCGACGGCGATGTGAAATCGCTTTTCAAAAAATACGGCATCACCACTGATGCATTTCTCAAAGCACTCAAAACCGTGCGCGGCAACAGTAATGTCAATTCCGAGGATCCCGAAAGCACATACGATGTGCTTAAAAAATACGGCAGGGATTTAGTTGCGCTTGCACGCGACCGCAAGCTCGACCCCGTAATCGGCAGGGATGACGAAATCCGTAATGTTATCCGCATTCTTTCGCGCAAAACCAAGAATAACCCCTGCCTTATCGGTGAGCCGGGCGTGGGCAAAACCGCTATTGCCGAAGGGCTTGCGCAGAGAATAGTCAAGGACGATGTACCCGAAAATCTCAAAAACAAGTCAATCTTTTCGCTTGATATGGGCGCACTCATCGCAGGCGCAAAGTACCGCGGCGAGTTTGAGGAAAGGCTCAAAGCTGTGCTTAACGAGGTGCAGAAAAGCAACGGCGAAATCATACTGTTTATAGATGAATTACACCTCATAGTCGGCGCGGGCAAAACCGATGGCGCTATGGATGCGGGCAATCTCTTAAAGCCGCTGCTTGCTCGCGGTGAGCTTCACTGCATAGGCGCGACTACGCTCGACGAGTACCGCAAATATATAGAAAAGGATGCCGCACTTGAAAGGCGTTTTCAGCCCGTGCTTGTGGGCGAGCCGACTGTTGAGGATACCATAGCCATACTGCGCGGACTTAAAGAACGCTACGAGGTTTACCACGGCGTAAAGATTCAGGACGGCGCACTTATTTCGGCGGCGATGCTTTCCGACAGATATATTCAGGACCGTTTCCTGCCCGACAAGGCAATAGACCTTGTGGATGAGGCGTGTGCGCTCATAAAAACCGAAATGAACTCAATGCCGACCGAGCTTGATGAAATCTCGCACCGCATAATGCAGCTCGAAATCGAGCAGGCGGCACTTAAAAAAGAGACCGACAGACTTTCTGCCGAGCACCTTGCCGATATCGAAAAGGAGCTTTCCGAGCTGCGCGACGGCTTCAACGAAATGAAGCTGAAATGGGAGAATGAAAAAACTTCTATTAACAAAGTTCAGCATATACGCGAGCAGATCGAGCAGGTGAACGCCGAAATAGAAAAGGCGCAGAACGGCTACGATTTGCAGAAAGCCGCCGAGCTTAAATACGGCAGGCTGCCCGAACTGAAAAAAGAACTCGAAGAAGCCGAAGCCGCAGGCGAGGAAAGCGAAAAGCGCACGCTTCTGCGCGATAAGGTAACGGATGACGAAATCGCACGCATCGTTTCAAGGTGGACGGGGATTCCCGTTTCAAAGCTCGCGGAAAGCGAACGCGACAAGCTCCTCGGGCTTTCCGATATTCTGCACCGCCGCGTAATCGGGCAGAATGAGGGCGTGGAAAAAGTCAGCGATGCAATTCTGCGTTCGCGTGCAGGCATTCAGGACCCGCGCAGACCGGTCGGCTCATTTCTGTTCCTCGGTCCCACGGGCGTGGGTAAAACCGAGCTTGCAAAAACGCTTGCCGCCGCACTGTTTGACGATGAAAAATCAATGGTGCGCATAGATATGTCCGAGTATATGGAAAAATATTCCGTTTCGCGCCTTATAGGTGCCCCTCCCGGATATGTGGGCTATGACGAGGGCGGTCAGCTTACCGAGGCTGTAAGACGAAAACCGTATTCGGTAATTCTCTTTGATGAGGTTGAAAAAGCACATCCCGATGTTTTTAACGTGCTTCTGCAGGTGCTTGACGACGGCAGAATTACCGACAGTCAGGGCAGAACGGTGGATTTCAAAAATACTGTTATCATCTTGACCTCGAACCTCGGTTCGGATATAATACTTGACGGAATTACTTCCGACGGAGAAATAAGCGATACCGCGCGTGAAAATGTTGAAGCACTCCTGAAGCGCAGCTTCCGTCCCGAGTTTCTGAACAGACTTGATGAAATAATCTTCTTCAAGCCGCTTACAAGGGATGACGTAAGCAGTATTGCGGAGCTTCTTTTCGCCGATATTGAAAAGCGCCTTGCCGAAAAGCAGCTTTCGCTAAAGGTTACCGACAGCGCCAAAGCGTACCTGATTGACGGCGGCTTTGACCCGGTGCTCGGTGCGCGCCCGCTTAAAAGATTTTTGCAGGCGCACCTTGAAACGCTTATTGCAAAGGCGATAATCGCCGGCAATGTGGGGCAGGGCAGCTGCATAACCGTTGATACCGACGGCGACAAACTTGTTATTAAATAAACGGAGGATATAAAAATGCGTAAAAAGCAATTCAAAGCCGAATCGAAAAAACTGATGGATATTATGATAAACTCCATCTACACCAACAAGGAAATATTTTTAAGGGAGCTTATCTCCAACGCGAGCGATGCGCTCGACAAGCTCTATTTCCGCTCGCTTACAGATACGAGCATCGGTCTTAATAAGGATGAATTCGTTATCCGCCTTGAAGCCGACAAGGATGCACGCACCCTTAAAATAATCGACAACGGCTGCGGTATGACCGAGGATGAGCTTGAAAATAACCTCGGCACAATAGCAAAAAGCGGCTCACTCGCTTTCAAAACAGAAAATGAAAAGACCGACGATGTGGATATCATCGGTCAGTTCGGTGTCGGTTTCTATTCCGCGTTTATGGTCAGCAAGAGCGTTTCCGTTGAAAGTAAGCCCTACGGCGCAGAAAAGGCATTCCGCTGGTTCTCCGACGGTGCTGACGGCTACACGATTGAAGAATGCGATATGAGCGATTTCGGCACGGTTGTTACGCTTTACCTTAAAGATGATACCGATGACGATAAGTATTCGCAGTATACCGAACAGTACAGACTCGAAAGCCTTGTAAAGAAATATTCCGATTATATCCGCCATCCCATTAAAATGACGGTGGAAACCTCGCAGCTTAAAGAGGGTACCGAGGACGAATACGAAACAATTATGGAGGATCGCACCCTCAACAGTATGGTACCCATCTGGAAAAAGAATAAGTCCGAGGTTACCGACGACGAATACAATGCGTTCTATTCCGATAAATTCTATGATTACGAAGCGCCCGCAAAGGTTATTCACTCAAAAACCGAGGGCAATGCCACATATAGCGCACTTATGTTCATACCCAAGCACGCCCCCTACGATTATTATACAAAAGAGTATGAAAAGGGCTTGCAGCTCTATTCGCGCGGTGTGCTTATTATGGAAAAATGCGCCGATTTACTGCCCGACCATTACAGCTTTGTAAAGGGACTTGTCGACAGCGAGGATCTTTCCCTCAATATCTCGCGCGAGATGCTCCAGCAGGACGGTCAGCTTAAGCTTATTGCCAAAACCATTGAAAAGAAAATCAAGAGCGAGCTGTCAAAAATGCTCGCAAACGAGCGCGAAGCTTATGAGGATTTCTTCAAGACCTTCGGTATTCAGCTTAAGCTCGGTGTGTATAACGGCTTCGGTATACATAAGGAGGAGCTTAAAGACCTGCTTATGTTCGTTTCTTCAAACGAGAAAAAGTATGTGACTTTTGCCGAATATGTCGCAAGGCTTAAAGACGGGCAGGAAAAAATCTATTACGCCTGCGGCGAAACCGCCGACAAGATAGATATGCTGCCGCAGCTTGAAGCCGTTAAGGAAAAAGGCTATGAGGTGCTTTACTGCACAGAGTATGTTGACGAATTCTGCCTTAAAATGATGAATGAGTACGAGGGCAAGAGCTTCCAGAATATCTGCGATGAGCAGCTCGACCTTGCAACCGACGAGGAAAAGAACGAACTTAAAGAGAAAAACGAAAGCTCGAAGGATATGCTCGATTTCATCAAAGCCGAAATAGGCGACGATATCAGCGCCGTTCGCTTTACCAACAAGCTCAAAAATTACGCCGTTTGCCTTACGAGCGAGGGCGGCATTTCACTCGAAATGGAGCGTGTACTCAATGCAATGCCCACCGACAACAAGGTGAAAGCCGAGGTCGTGCTCGAAATCAACGCGGCACACCCCGTTGCCGAAAAGCTCAAGGCTCTCTATGAAACCGATAAGGAGACTCTTAAGGACTACGCAAAGCTTCTGTATGCGCAGGGCTGCCTTATCAGCGGTGTTTCGGTCAAAGAACCTGCCGAATTCAGCAGACTTATAAGCGATTTAATGGTGAAATAACGGCATTTTCGGGCTTTTGACAAGAGTTTGTAACATTTGTTAACAATTTGTTCACAAAAATATGAAGTTGATGCAACAACAATGTTATATAAATA
>JAZUJG010000339.1:0-3066 GCA_045642645.1 Acutalibacteraceae bacterium
GGCGTTCACCACGGCGCGAGCTTCGACTATGTGGATGCCTGCCGCATAAGCTGCGATGTTGACCTTAAATACGGCGGCAAGTTCTACAACAAGCTCCATGTTAATAATGAAATTCCCTCGGCTAAAAACGCCATTACAAATACCGTTTTCCGCCGCCACCTTGACGGCAGGGCGTTCGTCAACGATCCCGATGTTTTCTTCCTCAGGTACACAAACCTTGATTTTACCACCGAGCAGAAGCTTCTGCTTGCAGGTGTAAACCACATTTTCGGAAATGTATTGTTCGTTTCGGACAATGCCGCCGAATACACCGATAACGATATTGCGGTGCTTAAAAAGGCGTTCGGCAAAAACGATTTCAAGGTGCTTTCGGTGGATGCCGACACAAGCGATAATTTCACGGTTGAACTGCTTGACGGCGAAGAAAAGAACACGCTTCGCTTCAACCTGAATACGGGCGCAAGCAATATCCGCGAAATTCTTGATTTCCCGAAATACTGATGCTATGAGTGAAGAAATAAAAATCGGCAGATACCGTCATTTCAAGGGCAACGAGTACGAGGTGCTTTATATCGCAAAGCACAGCGAAACGCTTGAAGAAATGGTGGTTTACCGCGCGCTGTACGGCGACGGCGGCGTGTGGGTGCGCCCTGCTTCTATGTGGAACGAAACCGTCGAGCGCGACGGAAAAGTGTATAAAAGATTTACATTTATCGGAGAATAAAAATGGCGTATATAAGAAAAAGAGATGAAGAACTTACGGGCTTACAGTGTCACGGCGGTTATGACGCCCGCATAGATGTAAGCTGCGATTTCATTATGAGCTACGGCATCGGTGATGATTTCGTGCAGTGTGTAGACAGCTGGCGCGAGGCAGGCTATGCCGTTAACTGCATGACGGGCATCGCCTGGGGGCATTACTGCGATTACCTTGACGGCGAATTTGACGGCAGGCAGCATTGGGACGAGGCGCAGACTGACCGCTTCGGCAATCAGGTGCTGCACAGTCCGCGTGTGCCGTATATGGTGCCCACGGTCGATTTTGCCGAGTTTATCACGGCGCGTCTAAAAAAAGCCGTTGATGCCGGCGTAGGCGCGATATTCGTAGAGGAGCCGGAGTTTTTTGACCGCGGCGGTTATTCCGAAGCATTCAAGCGCGAATATAAAATCTGCTACGGCACCGAGTGGACCGCTCCGCACGAAAGTATAGACGGGCGCTACAAAGCCGCAAAATTAAAGGCGTACCTTTATAAGCGCACCATTGACAGAGTGAGCGCTGCCATTAAGACCTATGCGCTTACAAAATACAACAGGAATGTTCGTTTTTATGTTCCGACACACAGTCTTTTGAATTATGTTCAGTGGAAAATCGTAAGCCCCGAGGCTTCGCTCACCGAGGTGCCCGGTGTTGACGGCTACATAGCGCAGATATGGACGGGCACATCGCGCGAGCCGAATGTTTATGAGGGCAAAATCGCCGAAAGAACATTTGAAACGGCGTATCTCGAATACGGCGTTATGCAGGAGCTTGTAAGCGGCACGGGCAGGCAGATGTGGTTTTTGCACGACCCCATTGAAGACCAGCCATGCTACGATTGGGACGATTACAGAACAAATTACTACAAGACCGTTACGGCTTCGCTGCTGCATCCTCAAATCAATACATTTGAGGTTTGCCCGTGGCCTAACCGCGTGCTTGACGGCGAGCATAAATATCCCTCCGGCAGCCCCGATGCAATGCCGATTCCCTCGGAATACCGAACGCTTCTCAACGGCAATTTCCAGATGCTCGGCGATATTCCCAAGGCGAAATCGAGCGCGGAATTTTCGGTGGGTATGCTCATAAGCGATACCGCGCTTTACCAGCGTGATTACCCCGACGGCGTAATAAATGCCGAAGCCGAATCGCGCGTTGGCACTGTTTTAAGGGATACCGAAAACGATGACCGCGATTATGAAAATATACTGTTCAAAGGTAACGGCGACCTCGATTTAAGGCTGAGGTTTGAAAAATCCGGCAAGCTGCCCGTCTTCTACGGGCTTACACTGCCGCTTTTGAAGCAGGGTGTTCCCGTGCGCCCGGTTTTGCTCGATAATGCAAGGCGCTTTGTGGGCTACCTTGATAATTACGATGTGCTTGTACTCAGTTACGAATACTGCAAGCCCGAATTTCCCGATACGAATGCAACTCTCGCCGCGTGGGTGCGCGAGGGCGGCACGCTTATTTATGTGGGCGACGGTAAGGACCCGTACCACAAAATCAACAGCTTCTGGACGGGTAAATACGAAAACCCCGCACAGCATCTTTTCGATTTGCTCGGCATTAAAGAGCCCGCAAACGTCGAATACAGCGTGAACGAAGTCGGCAATGGCAGGGTGTGCGTGTGGAATTACGCTCCGTCGGAAATCTGCCATTCCAAGAAAAATGCGGATGAGTGGCGCGACTTGTTCGACAGTGTGGTTACCGCCGCAGGCTTCAAGTGGCTGCGCAGGAATTATCTGCTTGAAAAACGCGGTGCATATACCGTTGCCGCAGTTTTCGACGAAAGCTTTGACGATACGCTGACATTAAACGGCGTGTATGCGGATATGTATTCAGTTGATTTCAAAACGGTTGAAAATCCGGTATTAAAGCCCGGCGAAAACCATGTGTATTTCGATTACGGCGAAATTGCAGATGAAAAGCTGCGCGTTATCGGCACATCGGCGCGTGTGAATGCCCTTACCGAAAATGACGGGGTAATCGAGCTTGCTTTGCACAGCCCCGAAATGACCGAGGTTTACACAAGGCTTCGTTTGCCTTACGAGGTCGCGCTTTCAAAAGATGATGCCGACCTCAAGCTGACATGGGATGCGCTCACGAATACCGCGCTCATCAAGGGCGGCAGGTACGGCACTCAGGGTACGGACAGAACAGTGAAGCTGATTAAAAAGTAAAGTTTTATAAAAGACCGCGAATTGCTTATGCAGTTTGCGGTCTTTTTTCGTTTGAAACTTGCAAATATATGCAAACAATCACAAAAAAATGTATATTTATTAAATAAAAACTTGACAAATATTCATTTT
>JAZUJG010000340.1:0-6817 GCA_045642645.1 Acutalibacteraceae bacterium
GTTCTTCCTCGGCAAATTCACCGGCAAGGGAATGGTCGACACGCTCAAACGCCGTTTCCCCAAGGTCAAAAAGCTTGATGCCTTTGCAGGCAAAAACAGCTTCGTGATTTCATTTATAGTCAAGGCTTCGGGCATTATCCCAGGCGACACAAGTTCGCTTATTCTCGGCGCCATGAACCTGCCGTTTAAGAACTTCTACCTCGGCGCAACACTCGGCACCCTGCCCCTCAACATTATGTGGGCGATACTCGGCAACAAGGGCGACCTTTCAAACCCCTACACATTCTTATACCTGCTGCCGATAGTGGTATTTGCCGTTGTTATGTCGGTAGTGGTCAACAAGCTTTCAAACAAGCACGGCGATGAAGCTGAAAAGACCGAAGAAGCTCCCGCCGAAAAATAAATATACGGAGGTAATTATATGAACATCCTTTCATACCCCGAAGCAATTCGCGGACTGATTGCGGTCATTCTTTCAATCGCCTCGTTTTTCAGTGTGATTTTCGGTCTGCCGGCAATTCCGCACAAAGAGCCCTCGGTTGACCTTACAAACCGCACACTCGTCTGGTCCGATGAATTTGACTGCCCCGAAATCAACTGGAATGTTCACGGCGCGGATTGGAGCGAAGACCTTGACGGCGCAGGCACGATAGTACGCCGCGGCTCTTACTACAACAAGAAGCTTTGCAGTATTCAGGACGGCAGGCTTCACATAGCCACAAGGTACTATAAAAACGGTCTTGACGGCAACGGTCTTGCAGGCTGGTACACCTGCGGCATTGATACTGCGGGAATTTTTGAAAAGAAATACGGCTATTTTGAGTGCCGCTGCATTTTACCCAAGGGCACGGGCTTGTGGTCCGCTTTCTGGATTTGGGACGGCGCAATGTCCAACGTTGACGGCAGCGGTGTTGACGGTGCTGAAATAGATGTTTTCGAATCGCCTTTCTATTCAGCCGAAAAAGGCAGCAATTCAGTATCCTCCGCCATTCACTACGACGGTTACGGCGCAGACCACAAGTCAACGACCGTACACCGCACACTTGTTACGGCAAACAACCCCTATGTTGATTTCAACACCTACGCGGTTGAATGGAACGCCGATGTATATATATTCTATATAAACGGCGTTGAGGTCGGCAGGTCAAACTTCGGCGGCGCATCGCAGATAGCGGAACGCCTTATACTTTCGGTTGAAGTTGACGGCGCAAACGGCGTACCCGCTGACGGCTGGTCGGGTAAATCAATAGACGAAAACCGCGAAGATCCCTCCGATTTTATAGTTGACTATGTAAGAGTTTACGAATAAAACTAAATACACAATAACCCCACCACAAATGTGGTGGGGTTATTTATTTATTCTTTATTCGGCAACGGCTTCCGCTTCAGCCTTTTCCCTTTCGGCAAGCTCTTTGAGTATTTCGCCTGCATTTACGGGGATGCCGTCTTTAAGCTCTGCCGGCTCATCGAAATCAAGCCCGCCCTCGTAGGTTGCGGGTAAATAGCCCTCCTCTGCGAGTTTTGCTCTCTGTTTAAGCACCTTGATAACATATTCGTGCTGTTCTATGTTGTAATTCCAGAAAAGCGGAGGAATAGTCATAAGCACAAAGCCTATAAGGTCTATTATGAGGGGAACAACAAGTATCGCATTCCTTGCGGAATCAAGGAACAGTAAATCGTACTGATTGTTGAAACCGTTTTTGAGAAGCAGCAGCGGGATAAGCAAGCCCACAAGTGTGGTGATGGGTCCCGTAAACCAATCGAACACGCCCTGGAACGAGGTAAGGCGTTCGCCGGAGCGGTACATCTGGTAGTCGCCAAGGCGTATGTTCATATCGCTGCCGGCAATATCCGACGGTGTGGCAACGAACGTACATACAAATACCGCAAGGAACATCAGCCAGCCGCAAAGCTTGAGATTGCTGCCGAAGCAGAGCAGGCAGAGTATCCACAGTAACCTCTGCAGACCGCTCATGACAATGCCGAATATTTTCAGCTTTTTGTACGGGAAGCGTTTGATAAAGTACGGGGCAAAGAATGTGGGAATGGTGCCTCTGAACGCGTAAAGCGTTGTAACAAGCGAATATTCAAGTCCGCTCAAACGCAGCGTGTAAAGGAACATAAAGGTCGAAATATCAAGCATACCGTTACCGAGCGAGTCGATAAGGCTTGTGAGCTTGTTGATAAGCAGATATTTATTGCCGAGCACCTCTTTTACGCCGTACCAGAAAGGAATTTCCTGATGCTTTTCAATGGGCGGCTGAGGTATACGCTCGGTAATTTTATTTGCAAAGAACAGAGTTGCAGGCGCCGTGGGTATGAATATTACGGGTAAAACGAATTTATAGAAATTGATGCTGTCAAATCCGCCGATAAACGAAGCCGCGGCACACACGGGAATTATTGCATCGAATATATTCCTGAGCAGGTGGCTGAGCTTAACGGGGTATGTTCTTATCCAGAGGCGTTCCGCAGAGTTCGGGCTGATAAGCTCGGTCGTGCTTTCGATTTTACGCGAGAAATCATAAGCGCCGAAAAGTGAGAACAGCAAATATGCCATCCACAGTCGTGTATCGGTCTGCGGAACTTTGTAAATCGGCAGCCAGCCGAGCAGGAACATAAGAATACATTTCTGTATTACATCGGAATAGAGTGTGTATTTGAATCTGCCGTATTTCGGGATGAGCTTTTTACGCCAGAAAATGCCCCTGAAGCCCTTAAAGGCATTGGTGAATATCTGAATACCGAATATCTTGAAAAAGCTCTTTGCCGTAATACCCGAAAGCGAGTTCATCCACATAATAAGCGGATTTGACGGTGAAAAGAACGAGGAAAAGTCAAGCAGTATCAGCGCAAGACCTATCGCCATTGCTATGCCGTAAACGGTGAAGAACTTTCTTTCGCGCTTTTTACCGAGGTAACCGAGGTTGTCGTTTACCACCCAGTCCATAATATTCCACAGGTAGCCGACCGGCAAACCTATAAGCGTAATGACCGAAAACGCAAGGTACGGGAGCTTGTAATGGTACATTATAAGGAAGCAAGCAGAGGTAAATCCGACATATTTACCGTCGAGCGGAGCCTGTGCACCGTAGTTAAATGCCACGCCGCCGAATATGCTCAGGTATTCTTTATAAGGAACATATTTGCCGTTGGCACTGTCCGGCTCTTTCCAATGGGTTTTAACATCATTGAAAAATGCTTTTGCCTTTGACATATTACTTCACTCCCCTTTCTGCAGAAAATACGATTTCGCGGTTCTTCATAAAGGTCTTTCTGTACTGCGGCAGCCAGTTTTCGCCGGTCTCGATACCGTCGAGATTTTCAGCCGCCATATAGACCTTTTCCACGCCGCCGCATTCCGAGAATGCATGGTGGCCTATTGATTTTACATTTTCGGGAATATAGAGATATGTAATCTTACTGCATTTTGTAAATGCATCGGAGCCGATTATTTCAAGCGAATCGGGTAAATCCGCAGTTTCCATACCGGAGCATTTGAAGAATGCCATGGTTTCGATTTCTTTAAGACCTGCCGGAAGCTTTACTTCAACGAATTTATCGCAATAAGCAAAGCAGAGCTGGTCGATTTTAGTAACGGTTTCGGGCAATACAAAGGTCTTGCCGACCTTGCTGTTTTCATCGTCGATAACCGTTGTGAGAGTATTGAGGTAATCGTCATTAAGGAATTTTTCGGCAAGCTTTGCCGCCGCTTCGGCATCGGCGGGAGCCTCATCACCGAGAGCGAGCGCCACCATATAGCGCGTGTGCTGCTGCGGGCACAAAACCGCTTCGGTAATAACGCCGTTTTCCTTTTTATAAAGCACGCCGTCAACGGAAGCATAATTCTCGTTTGCCGGGTCAACAAAAATCGCATTCAGCGCCGTGCAGTAATAAAACGCGGTTTTTTCAATATCGGCAACATCCTTGCTGATGAATATGAACTGAAGTGTATCGTTGCCGGTAACGGTGAATTTTCTGACGGCGGTAACGGGCTTTGTTTCATCGGGAACGCTGTCCTCATCGCGCACAAAGTCGATATTGAGAACCGTATCGACCTTCTGACCGTGAAAGGCGTTGAGCTTATATGTGCCGCCATCAAGCGGTGCAAATTCATAGCGGGCTTTGCTTATGCTTGAAAAGCTGAAAAACAGTGAGCCGCCGATGGCAACCGCAAGCACTATTATAAAGAGCACCTTTTTTATGATAGCTTTACCGAGAACACCTTTTTCCTCATTGTCTTTCCAATCGAGCTCCGGCTTTTTTGCAAACATCGGGTCATACAGGAGTTTGCCGTCGCTGACTTTTACGGGATCGTCCATAGGTTATCCATCCTTTCGGGTGTATTTTTTGTACCTTATTCCTATTCTATTATACAACTGTATAAAAATCAACTTTAATTATGTTCAGACTCAAAAAGTCGTGGTTTCATATAAATATCATCTTCATTTATACCACATTTTGACGAAAGCTCGCACAGCAAAGCATACAAAGCAGCCATTGCATTGAGCGTATTTTCAAGGTTTGCTTCCCAAAGCACCTTTCTGCCATTCGGCAATTCTTCAAATCTGTTATGTTTAAGTTCGTTATAAGCTTTCCACCACGGTGCGCTTCCGGCACCGCTTTCGCTAACATCAAACTTAACAAACGGAGTAAGGTGAATTCTTTCAAACGGAAAGCGAGTTTGAATTTTAACAAATTTGAAATTATTTCTCATTTTAAAAAGTGCATCAAGCCTTGCGGGGACGCTGTTATTTTTGGCAAGCTCCGGCACAAGCACGGCAGTAATTGAATCAATCTCGCCACAGATGCAAAGTATAAGCTTCAAATACTCGTTTGAAAAGGCGGAATTATTTTGCTTTGATATGCTGACATAATCTGCGGTATCAATAAAATCCTTTTCAAGCAGCTTATACTGCCGCCAATAGTTCAGTATAAAATCCTTGCCGGATTTCTGATTGTTTTCATTGATAATATCTTTTTCTTCAGCCAAAATCAACACCTCAAAACAATTATACAACACAAGACAAATTAAATCAATAATAATCAAAAAATGCAAAAAAACACGAGCCCCGATGTTAAATCGGAGCCCGTATATTTCAGGTAAATCAGTCTTCGTCGTCGGAGTTGACCTGTGCGGCTTTCTTAACGCGAATTTCGTTAAGTTCCATATACATTCTGTCGCGGGTATCCTTGTCGATGTTGTAACCGAGCATCGGGAGAATACTGATAATTGCAAGGATTGCGGGGATAAGAGTCGCCATGGCGAAAATCCACTTCTGGGCGCGTTCGGGCTGAGGTCTTACCTCTGTGTAAGCGGTAAGGTCATAGCCGATCCACTGTTTGATCTTAGGCTGAAGAATGGCGTTCAAACGGCTGGGGACCTTGGTGAGTATGGTGCTGGCAACAGAAAGAGTAGCTTCGTTTCTGTAACCGCATTTCCACTCGATATAGTCGTTGCACTCGTTTCTGATTTCATCGCCCGAAATGCTTCTGAAGCCGGAGCAGGCTGCATAGATGCACTCCCAGACAGCGGTAATGGGAAGCATAGCCCAACGGTTTGTGAAAAGTCCCTTACCGTCTTTGCCCTTAATAAACATACCGAACATGAAAACGGGAATATAAGCGGCCTTCGGAGTAACCTGACTTATCATATAAATTTTCTTTGTGGACTGTCTTTCCGAAACCTTGTTGTACTTTGCGTAACCGATAGGCTGGAATGCAACCGAAGGAATACCTGCAAATGTCTCGAAGGTTGTCATAAAGAGAACCCAGCGGTAATAGTTGTTGGTTGAAATACCTGTACCGAATGAGCCGAGAGCGTTGGAAATCATATACATAAGAACCGGCTTGTTTGTGAAAACTATCTTGAGTGACTGTCTGATAGAGGGTGTTTCAATACTCTGGTGAACACGCTCTTTGGCGATGGTCGAATACCAGAGTGTAACAAGACCGGAAACTACCGCGGTCAGAGGCCCGAGGGTTACAAGAGCCGTTCTGATCATATCAGCTTCGGTTTTGCCGTTTTTCGCCTTGATAAGACCGTTGGTGATAAAGTCAAGCATAAACTCAACGAGAGTATTCGGAAGACCGGCATAGAAAAGGTTGAGGTATTTTGTAACCGCAAGCAGCCTGCGCCTGTCAGACGGGAACGGCGTTATGGTGGAAAGGTAACCGGATGTTGCAACGCTTCTGAAGTTGGTTACCATTTCAATAAGCATTTCAAAAACAACATACGCAATGAACTTGGGTATGTAATCGAAATTATTGATATTTGTTTTGAAGATAATGGGAAGCAGCCAGTAAATACCGACTATAACTGCATAGGGAAGACTCGAAAGGAAAAGGTAGGGAACGAATTTGCCCCAACGGGTACGGGTTTTTTCAACTATACTGCCGATAAGAAGGTCATCGACAACGTCCCATACACCTGCGATAGCCTGGTAAATGGTCTGTTTGTTGAAGCTGATTTTAAGAATACTGTCAACAAAAAGCTCTTTCTGACTGTCAATGTTGAAGCCCTGGCCGCCGTCAAAGAGCATATAACCTATGGTCTCTTTGCGTGAAACGACACGTCTGTCAACCTTAACCATTGTTTTTAATCCGTCAACGACTTGGTCATGAGTGCCGTTTTCGGCAATTTCAAACGCTTCGTTTTTGGTAAGTTCTGTCATTTCTTTGCTGCCTCCTCTTCTGCCATTTTCTGTTCTGCTTCTTCCTGAAGCACGGCAAGTGCCTTAAGCATCTTTCTGTGAATATCCTCTTCGCTTACGCCCTGCTCTTTGAGCTTGAAGTACTCTTCGCTCGGCAGACCGCC
>JAZUJG010000341.1:0-1915 GCA_045642645.1 Acutalibacteraceae bacterium
AAGACTTGACAGTTTTACAATTCCCGAAGAAAACATTGTTGCCATTCCGTCAAAAAGCTCCACTACTATAAGGAACCAATATTTCACCGCCGACAAGGAGCGTCGCAGCTGCACCTGCCTTTCGCTCGGCGAGCCGTTCAAAGTCGGCGATGTTCCCGCCGATGCCGAAGCGGATATCTACCACTTTGCAGGGCTTATTTACGGCGACTTTCCGAATGGGCTTATAAAGCAGTACGCCGAAAAAAGCGATGTGGCAGTTGATGTGCAGACTTGCCTCAGGCACGCCGATATGGCGGGCGACGGCAGTATGTATTTTGAGGACTGGGCAGACAAGCTCGAAATGCTGCCGTATATAACATATTTAAAAACCGATGCCGCCGAAGCGCAGATTATGACCGGCACCGAGGACAGATACGAAGCAGCAAAAATTCTGCATTCGTGGGGCGCGAAAGAAGTGCTTATAACCCACAATACCGAGGTTATTGCATACGACGGCGAAAACACCTACGCCTGCCCCATTCGTGCAAGAAATCTCAGCGGCAGAACCGGCAGGGGCGACACCACATTCGCCGCATATATTAACGAGCGCCTTAATACCGGCGTAAAAGAAGCTCTTTTATACGCAACGGCAATAGTTTCACTTAAAATGGAAACGCCGGGTGTATTCAAGGGCACGCGCGCCGATGTTGATGCATATATTGACGAATTCTATAAGGATTACAAATAAAAGGAGCGTATTGCTATGAAAGAAAAAGTAAATATTGCAGTTATCGGCTGCGGTACTATTGCAAACTCGGCACACATACCCGCTTATATGGATTCAGAACGCGCAGTAATCAAATATTTCTGTGATATTATCCCCGAACGCGCCGATGAATGTGTAAAAAAATACGGTTGCGGCAAGGCAGTTTACGATTATCACGAAATTCTTGACGACCCGGAGCTTGATGCCGTTTCGGTCTGCACACACAATGACCTGCATTCAGTTATTGCAATCGACTTTATGAAGCACGGCAAGGATGTGCTTTGCGAAAAGCCCGCCGCAAGAATACTCAGTGAAGCCGAGGAAATGCTCAAGGTTTCCTACGAAACAAACAGAATTCTCTCCATAGGTGTATGCAACCGCTACGCAAACTCGGTAAACCATATTAAACAGATGATTGCAAACGGCTACCTCGGTGATGTTTACCACGTATACGCGAGCTTCCGCGCTCACCGTTCAATTCCCGGTCTCGGCGGCGATTTCACAAACTCCGCATCCTCCGGCGGCGGCTCACTTATTGACTGGGGCGTTCATTACATCGACCTCATTCTCTACTGCCTGGGCGATCCCAAGCCCGTTACCGCAAGCGGCGAGGCTTTCTCGAAGCTCGGCGTGGATATGAAAAACTACGTTTACACAAGTATGTGGGCTGAAAATACCAAGGACACCGAAAACGGCGTTTACGATGTTGATGACTCCGTAACCGGACTTATCCGCACCGCCGACAGCTCCGTAATCAGCTTTACGGGCGCGTGGGCGCAGAACATAGGCGTTTCCGATACATTCATCGACTTTATGGGCGACAAGGGCGGCATCAGACTTCAGTACTGCGGCAACTTTGTTTACTACTCGACAAAAGACGGTATGCTTACCGAAACCACTCCCGCATACCGCAAGAACGATATGCACCACGATGAAGTTGTTGACTTTGTTGAGTGCGTGGCAAAGGGCGAGCGCAACCGCAACGACATAAAGTACGCTATCGGCACATCGAAGATTATGCAGGCGATTTACGATTCGTCTGCCGCACACAAAGAAATAGAAATAAAATAACCAAACAAAACAAAAAATCAGCGCAGTCATTGACCGCGCTGATTTTTTGTTTATTCAAAATTCACCTTGAAATCGGTAAGCATCTTCAAAATTGCTTTG
>JAZUJG010000342.1:0-1895 GCA_045642645.1 Acutalibacteraceae bacterium
GACCGCCGCGCCTCGGCGGCAACGAAAGGGTGGGCGTTTTCGCAACACGCTCGCCGAACAGACCGAACCCCATAGGTCTTTCCTGCGTTAAGCTCGAAAAAACAGCCGATGACGGCGAAAACGGCACCGTGCTTTTCGTAAGCGGCGCGGATTTGAAAAACGGTACGCCGATTTACGACATTAAGCCGTATCTGCCCTATGTTGACAGTGTGCCGGGTGCGCTCGGCGGCTTTGCCGAGGAGCACAAGAATTATAAGCTCAATGTATCCTTTGCCGACGGGCTTTACGAAAAAATACCGCCCGAAAAGCGAGCCGCGCTCACAGAGGCGCTTGCGCTTGACCCGCGCCCCTCATACCAGAATGATGTGCAGCGCGAATACGGTATGACCTTCGGCGGTGCCGAAATAAAATTCAAGGTCGACGGCGAAAATCTGACCGTTACCGCGGTGGAATGAAATGAAAACTGTAAAACCCGTATTTTACGATGATTTTAAATGTATTGCCGGAAAATGCACCGATAACTGCTGCGTCGGCTGGGAAGTGGATGTTGACTGCGACACCGCCGAAAAATATGCGGATTACCGCGGCGCGCTCGGTGAAAGACTGCGCAGCGAGCTTACCGTAAGCACTGACGGCTCGCGCTGCTTTAAGATGCACGCCGACGGCAGATGCCCTTTTCTTAACAAAAATAACCTTTGTGATATTATTGCCGAAGCGGGCGACGGTATGATTTGCGAAATCTGCCGCGAGCATCCGCGCTTTTACGAGTGGGCGGCGGATGTTACCGAGTGCGGTCTCGGCCTTTGTTGCGAGGAAGCGTGCAGACTGCTTTTGAATTGCGGCGAATTTTCGCTTGCAGTTGACGGGGATGAAGAAAACGAAAATGATGAAGCCGAAATCTACGATTCGTTTTTCGCTTTCCGTGAAAATCTTTTTAATATCATATCCAATGAAAAAGAGGATTTTTCAAAGTGCATTGAAAATGTGCTTGCCGCGGTCGAAAGCAGTGAATTTTACTGCGGCGAAGACCGTACGCTCAAAACCGCAAAAGAGGTTGCCGAATTATATAAAACAACTGAGCCGATAGACGGGCACTGGCTTGCCTATGCCGAAAAAATTGCGGCTTATGCCGAAAACGGCGCGGGCTTTAATAAAGCCGATGAGCCGTGGCTCCGCCTTGTATTCGAGTATTTACTTTACCGCCACCTTACCGCAGGACTTTACGACGGCGATATTTACGCGCGTGCCTGCTTCTGTGCCGAGGCGGCGGGATATATCGGAATTTGCGCCGAGGTGAAGCGCACGGAAAACGGCGGGCTTTGCGAGCGTGATATAATTGATGTAATAAAATACTGGTCGAAGCAGACGGAATACAGCGACCTTAATATAAATAAAGCTATAACTTCGCTCGACACAGAGAATTAAGAATTGAGAATTAAGAATTATGAATTAAGAGCAGCGTGGATTTTCAAAATCCACGCTGCCGATTTGTTTTATTTACAATATCTTTTTTATTTCTATAAGTTTTTTTACCGTATATGTCGGCACTTTATTGCCGTCGGGAATTTCGCCGGTGCGGTCAAACCACACGGTTTTTATGCCGTAATCGTTGCCGCCGAGAATATCTGCGGTAAGGCTGTCGCCTATAAGCATACATTCGTCAACGCTCACATTGCCGAGCTTATAGAAGCAGTAATCGAAAAATTCCTTTGACGGCTTCGGTGCGCCCGCATCCTCCGAAACGAAAACGCCTTTGAAATACTTATTCAAATCGCCTTTTTTCATTCTGCTTTGCTGAACGGCGCGAAAGCCGTTGCTGACTATATACAGATTATATTTATCCTTCAGGTAATCGAGCAGCTCATAGGCGTATTCAACGGGGTAGGCGCTGTGGG
>JAZUJG010000343.1:0-8816 GCA_045642645.1 Acutalibacteraceae bacterium
TGCGAGGGCTACACCGATATGCTTGCACAGAGCTTTGATGCGGGCATACCCGTTGTTCAGTTTGACAGCGGTGTGTATACCGCCGATATTGCCGCACTTGACGGTATAGGCAAAAACCCCATTGTATCAACAGTATGCACAAACAGCTACGACGCGTCAAAGCTCTGCGCCGAACACTGCTTTGAAAAGGTCAAAACCGAAATCGCAGCAACAGACGGCGAATACCTTGTGGGTATTATTAAGTATGAGCAGAGTGCGACCGCCGAAGACCGTGTGAACGGCTTTATTGACGGCTTTACCGCGCTTGCCGATGCCGACCCCGCAACAAAGGGCAAATGCAAGTTCAGCGTTGAAGCCAAGCCCGACCCGACAAACAACAACTACAAAATCGCCCTTGAAGCTCTTGCCGAAAAAGGTGCGCGCCTTATATTCACGGCAAATGCCACATCGATGCTGCAGGTAAACGATGCGGTTGCCGCCTCGGGCGAAAGGTATAACGACATACGCTTTGCAACATTCGACTGCGGTACTGCCGCGATTGAGTGGGCAAAGAAAACAGACGGCCCCGTTCTGCTCGGCGGCGTAATACAGAACACGATAGAAATGGGCAGCCGCGCCGTGGAATGCGCCATTCTCGCTTCGCAGAACAAGGAATACGACAAGGAAATATTCATAGACGGAATATGGTTTGACAGTGAAAATATTGACGATTTGCTGGAAGAAGGAATAGCATACTACGGTTGATCATCACACATTTGTACTATAATTTGCAGCCATTTTTATTGACATATTATCAATATAATACTATAATTACCGTGTATGAGAATACACGGTAATTTTTTGCCGCCTTTCTTGCAGATTATGATGTTAACAACAGCGGGGTAATAATACCATGGCTAAAAGTAAAAGGAATAAAAAGAAATCGTTTATACTGATAGCGGCACTCGCTCTTACGGGTCTGCTTTGCATATCACTTATACTGTTATATTTCTGGATATACGGCGACACGCGAAACAGCCTCATAAGAGAAGCAGACAACAAAATCACGCTCATTTCAGAAAACACATCCGCTTTTCTGCAAAAAGCGAAAACCGTAGTTGCGGCTGAAGCGGGAACGGTTGAGCAATATATGGAAAACGGTAAAACGAACGATGAAATACTCGATTATCTGCTTTACCAGACCGACTTTGAAATCAGCGATATAGATTCAAGTTTTACCGGCCTTTACGGGTACTACCGCGGCGAATACCTTGACGGCAACCGTTGGGACCCTTATGCCGACGGCGCCGAATATTTCCCCAAAACGCGCCCGTGGTACACTGCGGCGGCAGAGTGCGGCGGCAGCGTTGCGGTCGCCACCCCCTACCTTGATATGGATACCGGCAACGTAGTTCTGAGTGTTACGAAGCTCCTTTCGGACGGCGAAAGCGTGCTCGGTATGGATATAAGCCTTGTAAACCTGTCGAATTATGTTAATGAATATATGGCTGACAACAACTTTGCCCACGCCTATATAATTGACAACACCGGCACAATAGTGGCTTCAAAAGAGCCGTCATACACCGGTTTGAATTATTTCAATGCCGATGCCGATAAGGATGATATCGGCATTTCCGACATTTTCTCGCAAGCTCTTATGAAGACCGTAATATTTGAGCACGAAATCGAGGGACACAACTACCTTGTTATACCGCGATACATAGAAAATGACTGGGTGGTTATAGCACTTGTTGATGCCGAAGGTGTGTTTGCACCGCTTAACAACTTTGCAATACTTTTCATTGCGATTTTCTCGGCACTTTTCCTGCTGCTTCTGTTTTTCATAATAAACTCCGTGCGCGAGAACAAGGGCAGACTTATTGCCGAAGAAAAGGAAAAGCAGTACCTGAACACGCTTAAAGAGGAAGCCGACCAGCTTGCAAACTACCAGAAAGCAATACTTTCCGATGCGGTTATTTCGCTTGAAACGAACCTTTCAAAAGATATACTGTATTACGGCGCGTGGCGTGATGACTCCGGCACCGAAAACACCCTGCACGATATTATAGGCATAGATGTTCCGTGCAGCTACGACAGTTACATTGAAAAATGGAAATCGCGTTTTGTTAAAGCGGATTCAAAATCCTCATTCTCCGGAAGCACCGACAGGCAGCATCTGCTTGAGCTGTTCGCCGCAGGCAAAACGAATGTTACTTTCGACTACGAAGCAAAGACGATTTCCGGCAAAGCCACATGGCTGCGCCGCAATATCTGTATGACAAAGAACCGCGACGGCGATGTTATTGCATACACAAGTGTTAAGGATATTTCGGCACTTATTGAGGCAAGCAAACGCGAAGAATCTTACATAAGAGCACTTGCAGCCGAATACTCCAGCATTATGGTCGTTGATTTCAACGACGACAAAACCGACGGTACAATAGTAAACCGCAGTTATATCAAAGAGGACTTTGCAAGCTTTGTTACCGCAGACGATATGCAGGAGCTCAGCTTTTCAAAGCATATTGCAAATCTTGCCGAATTCGTTTACCCTGCCGACCGCGAAAAATTTATTGAAAGCACAAATCTCGGTGCCATTCTCGCCGGCTTTGCAAACGGCGACAGCCACACGGTCGATTTCCGCATAAGCGGCGAGGACGGTAATGTTTTCTATTTCCACGAACTGCTTATTCCCCTGCGCAACGACGACGGCGATATAAACGGTATGATTGCCTGCCTGCGCAATATCGATGACGAAATAAAAGCCGAAACAGACAGACGGCATGAGCTTGAAGAAGCAAAGATTGCCGCCGAAGCCGCAAACATGGCAAAATCGACTTTCCTATTCAATATGAGCCACGATATAAGAACGCCGATGAATGCCATTATAGGCTTCACCGATATGGCTGCAAAGCATATTGATGAAAAAGGGCGCGTTGAGGAATGCCTGCACAAAGTAAAAATGAGCAGCGAGCATCTGCTTACGCTTATAAACGATGTGCTTGATATGTCGAGAGTGGAATCGGGCAGAGTAACGCTTGATGAACAGCCGACCTGCCTTGATACCGTTAACGACAACCTTTACAGCATTCTTGCAGGCAGTGCCGAAAGCAAGAATATTGCGCTTCTGTTCGACACATCCGCCGAAATGGTGCACCACTGGATATACCTTGACAGACTTTGCGCCATGCGTGTATTCACGAATGTTATTTCAAACTCGATAAAATACACCGAACCCGGCGGAACGATAAATGTTTCGCTTCGTGAAATCCCCTGCGACAAAGACGGTTTTGCAAAATTCAGATATGTTGTAGCAGATAACGGTATAGGTATGAGCAAGGAATTCCTTGAGCATGTATTTGAGCCGTTTTCAAGAGCCGAAAGCGCCACAAAGAGCGGCGTAGTCGGAACGGGGCTCGGTATGGCGATTACAAAAACGCTTGTTGAGCTTATAGGCGGCACAATCAATGTGCAAAGTGAGCTCGGCAAAGGCACCATGGTTACGATAGAGCTTGAAAAGCCTGTTGCGGAAGCCGATTTCGGTTCGGACGCCGCACAGGAAATATCCACGGATATTCTCAAAGGCAAGAAAATTCTGCTTGTTGAAGATAACGAGCTTAACCGCGAAATTGCAAACGATATTCTTTCGGAGGAAGAAATCGAGGTTGACAATGCCGAGGACGGCGATGTTGCGGTGGAAAAAATGCGCGCCGCCTCCCCCGGACAGTATGACCTGATTCTTATGGACGTGCAGATGCCGCGAATGAACGGCTATGAAGCCACAAAGGCAATACGCACTCTGCCGGACGGCAAGGGTGCCGATATACCGATAATCGCCATGACGGCGAACGCCTTTAATGAGGATAAGAAAAACGCCTACGCTGCCGGTATGAACGGACATATTGCGAAGCCCATAGATATACCGAAGCTTTTGAAAACCTTATCGGAAATATTCGGATAAAAAAACTGTTGTGCCGAAAGGCACAACAATTTTTTATGGTTTATTGTTTTCCGCGTTCAAGAACTACATAATTAACTGTAAGATACGGTGATGAGAAAAGGTAGCTTTCGGCACGCTCGGCGGTATATGTTACCGAGGACATTATCAAATCGCCCTCACCGTTTTCAAGGGCGGTGAACAGTTCGTCAAAGTCGCAGAATACATACTCCGTTTCATAGCCCATTTCGGCAAAAATCGCGCGTGCAAAACCCACCTCTGCACCGGAAAGCATACCGCCGTCATCAACGCGCATAAAAGTTGCAAATGAGGGGTCGCACAAAATTTTGAGTGTGCCCTTTTCATAAGTGCAGCCGCTGACATCATAAACCTCAAAATTCAGGATACTGTTTTTAATGGCATCGTATGTTCCGTCGTTCCCGAAATCGTCAAGCACGGTATTAAATTCATCCCGAAGATCCTCATCGGCGAATACGGCGCACAATTCGGTTTTATATGCACAGTCGGCATATTTCACAAGCCTCCTGCCTGCAAATTCAAAGCCCGAAGCCGTAAATTCATCGGTAACAAGGTAATCGACTTTGCCGTTTTCAACCGCAAGCACACAATCGGCCACATCGTTATATGTTTCCACAACCGCGCCCTCGGCGATATAACTTTGCGCGGCAAGCTCGCCGTCGGAATTGAGCTCTGCCGCGATTATTGCACCGTCGAAGCCCTCTTTCTCTGTTTTGGCGCAGCTGCAAAAGAATGCAACAAGAAAAACCGCCGAAAATAATAAAACTGTTTTTCGCACAATATCCCCCACAAAAATCGACTTGTACAGATTATACTGTACAAGCCGACATTTTTCAACAATTTTATTTTGTACCGAAGATACGGTCGCCCGCATCGCCGAGACCGGGAACTATGTAGCCGTGGTCATTGAGCTTTTCATCAAGAGCGGCAACGAAAATATCAACATCGGGATGAGCTTCTGAAAGAGCCTTGAGTCCCTCGGGAGCAGCGATGATGCCGAGGAATTTTATATGCTTGGGGCCGCGCTTTTTAATCTGCGAAATGGCATCGATAGCCGAACCACCGGTTGCAAGCATGGGGTCAACAACGAAAACCTCGCGTTCGCCGATATCGGCGGGAAGCTTGCAGTAATATTCAACGGGCTGCAGGGTTTTGGGATCGCGGTAAAGACCGATATGGCCGACCTTTGCAGACGGAACGAGGGTGAGCATACCGTCTACCATACCGAGACCTGCACGGAGAATGGGAACTACGGCGAGCTTTTTGCCTGCGAGCACCTTTGCCTTTGTTTCGCAGATAGGTGTTGTGATGGTGGTTTCTTCAAGGGGAAGATCCCTTGTAGCTTCGTAGCAGATAAGCGTAGCTATTTCGGAAATAAGAGCGCGGAACTCTTTGGAGCCTGTGCTTATGTCACGAAGTATGGAAAGCTTATGCTGAATAAGCGGATGATCCATAATTAAAATTTTACCCATAATGAACTTCCTTTCACACGGTTGTATTTAAGAATATTATATAATTCCTCGCTTGATTTGTCAACACGAACTCATTAAGAGTTTGCACATTCTTTCAGAAGCGCTATCGCCTCGCCTGCTTCCTTTGAGAAAGCATCGGTGCCTGCCTCTATTGAACAATGTGTGCAGCCTGTTTTTTCAAGGGCTTTGAGGAATTCACCGTACATGGCAATATACTTTGCATCGTCGGAACGGCTCGGGAATTTTCTTTTGCTCGGTTCGGCGATATGCGCGTGGCGAACTGCGCCGCCCAGTGTGTAAACATTGGCAACTTCATCGTTATTATAGCACATATGGTAAAGGTCGCCGAGTGCGAAAACATTTTCGGCACCGCTCATTTTTGCTATTTCGGCGGCTTCCGCCATAGTGAAAATAATGTTGGTATCCTTGGTGCTCAAAGGCTCTATGGCAATGATTATGCCGTGCTCCTTTGCGCGCGGGCCTGCGTACTCTTTAAGGAAATACGCAATCTGCTCCTTGGCTTTTTCGGGTGAAAAACCTTCGGGAACATTCCTTGCACCGCTGCTGCCGAACACAACCGTTTTAAGACCGAGCTTTGCGCCGTTTGCAAAGCCTTTGGAGATATACTCGTCGAGCGCGGCATAGTCCACATTTTCACCCGTGACCTTTAATGTGCCGGGAATAAAGCAGTTTGCCGAATAGCAGGGCATATTGTACTGCTGCAAATAATCCTTACAAAAATCAAATTTAGCATCCTCGTTATTAACAAAGCTTGCAAAACCGGCTTCAATGTAATCGGCGCCGGCTTCTGCCGCAGCCTTGATACCGAAAAAATCGTCAAATCCTCTGCAAACACCTATTTTCATAACTCTTTTTCACATTCCTTTACTAATGATTTAAGATATTTTATTGACGGTGCTATTACCTCGCAATAATCCGCCGCCCTTGATTCAATGGCGCAGGTTTTGCACTCTGCCGACATTAGCGCTTTGAAAAAGCTTTTATAGTATGCTTTGCTTTCGGCGCTGTCGGTATCCACGGGGAAAGTGCGTTCAAACGGCTCGCGGATATGCGAATGAAGCACCTCGCCCTTAAAAGCCGTGATATTGCTTATTTCGTCGCCGTTCTGCACCATGTGGTACAGGTCGGCAAGTGCCGAAACATTGGCACAATTTACATCACCGGCGGCTGTAACGCCGTCTTTCACCGTATGAATAAGTTTGGTTTCGCTCGCTTTAAGCGGTTCAAAAACAACTATCATACCGTATTTTGCGGCTATGGGTGAAACATAATCGCGTGTAAAGTTCACAAGCTGACTGTATGCTTCGTCAAATGTAACATCATCGGCGCTTCTTGCGCCGCCGCTGCCGAAAACAACAACTTTAATTCCGAGTATATTTGCGATACCAAAGCCTTTCTCAAGGTATGCGGCAAGCGCGGCATAATCGACTGCGCCGCCCACGATTTTATAGCTTGACGGTATGAAATTCTTTGCCGAAAAACATTCGATACCGATTTCATCGTATTTACCTTTACAAAATGCGGCTTTCGCTTCGTCGTAATCCCCGAGTTCATCAAACGAAACCTCAAGGAAATCGGCGCCTGCCGCCTTGCCTGTTTTAATGCCTTCAAAATCATCCGCACTTCTGCAAATGCCTATTTTCATATATTCCCCTTCTCCTTCTCGGTTGCCGCAAGCATCTCCGCGGCATTTTCAAGCTGAATTCCGGTTATTTCACCACCGCCGGTAATTCGCGCTATTTCGGCTTTTCTGCCCTCAAAATCGAGCAAATTCACTTCGGTATAGGTTTTGCCGCCGCGTGCGGTCTTTTCTATAAGATAATGATTATCGGCAAATGAAGCGAGCTGGGCAAGGTGCGTTACGCAAAGCACCTGCCTGCCGCGTGAAAGTGCGCTCAGTTTAAGTGCAACCTTATGCGCCGCCCTGCCGCTGACACCTGTATCGATTTCATCGAAAATCATTGTGTCGACACTGTTTTTACCGACAAGAACGGTTTTGAGAGCAAGCATAATGCGCGAAAGCTCGCCGCCGCTTGCGATTTTCGCAATAGGCTTGGGTTCCTCGCCGACATTGGCGGAAATAAGGAAAGAAACGCCGTCAACGCCTGCTTCACAAAGCGGAATATCGGTAAATTCGGCGATAAATTTAACATTCGGCATATCAAGAAAACGAAGCTCGGCACACACATTTTCGCAGAATTTTTCGGCAGCCTTGCGGCGTATTGCGGAGAGTTTGCCCGCACTTTCAAGCGCCTGCTTATGTGCCTTTTCGCGTTTTACACGCAATTCATCTATATGTTCATCGGAAAATGAAATTTCTTCAAGCTCTTTTTTGGCGTTATCGAGAAAAGTGAGCATTTCATCCTCGGTTTCGCCATATTTTTTACTGAGTCTGCGGTACATATCAAGGCGGCTGCCGACATAATCGGCTTCTGCCTGAGTATAGCCCTCGTCACTTATCATACCGCCGAGAGTCTGCGCAAGATCCTCGATTTCGTAATACAAATCGCCGAGGCGTTCCGAAAGCTTTTCGGTTTCCTGCGAGCAGGATGATATCGACTTGATTTCGCGGTATGCGCCCGAAGCGAGCTCCTGCGCGCCGCTGAAGCCGTCGCCGCCGTTCAGGGCGGCGTAGGCGTTATTTACAGCACCCTGTATCTTCTCAAAATTCTGAATAAGAGCAAGTTTTTCTTTAAGTTCTGTCCACTCGCCGCTTCTTATTTCGGCTTTTTCGAGTTCATCTATCTGGAAAGCGAGCATATCCGCCTTGCGCGCAAGAGCCTCCCTGCCCTCGCTTAAACGCTTAAGCGCATTGTTCACTTCGGTATATGTATTGTATTTTTCGGTAAAATCGGCAAGGCATGCACTATCGTTCGCAACGCTGTCGATATAGCCGAGGTGTGTTGCTTCATCAAGCAAATCGCGGTTATCCTGCTGACCGTGAATAGAAACGAGCGCGCTGCCCAATTCACGCAAGACCGCAACATTGGTGAGAGCGCCGTTGACACGGCAGATGTTTTTATCGGCTGTAATCACTCTGGAAACAAGCAGCGAGCCGTCGCCTGCCGAGGCAAGCCCAAGTTCTGTGAGCTTATTTTCAACATCTGCGCCGATACACGAAAACAGCGCCGTAACCTCAGCCTGAGTTTCGCCCGTGCGTATAAGCTCGCGCGAAGTTCTGAAACCGAGAACGGCGTTGATGGAATCAAGTATTATGGATTTACCTGCACCCGTTTCACCCGTAAGCACATTAAAGCCCCGCGAAAAATCAATCTCGGCGCTTTCAATGATTGCTATGTTTCTTATCTTTAAAACGGAAAGCATAAGTACTCCTATTTGGAAAGCATATTGTTGAGCATTTCGGCAAG
>JAZUJG010000344.1:0-2014 GCA_045642645.1 Acutalibacteraceae bacterium
CCGATGCCTTTTTCCCGTTTGACGACAATATCGAGCGGGCGCGCCGCAGCGGTGTCAAATATATTGCCGAGCCCGGCGGCTCCATTCGCGACGATGCCGTAATCGAGTGCTGCGACAAATACGGTATTGCAATGGCATTTACCGGTATGAGACTTTTCCACCATTGATTTATAAAGGTGATAAAATGAAATTACTTGTTGTGGGTGGCGGCGGCAGAGAGCACGCCATCATAAAAAAACTCAAAGAGAATACAAGCGTTGATACGATTTATGCGCTTCCCGGCAACGGCGGTATTGCCAATGATGCCGTTTGTGTTGATATTAAAGCAACCGATATAAAAGGCATTGTTGATTTTGCCGTTGAAAATAAAATTGATTATGCCGTTGTCGCACCGGATGACCCGCTTGTACTCGGTTGTGTTGATGCGCTTGAGGAAAAGGGGATACCTTGCTTCGGTCCCAAAGCCAATGCCGCAATAATTGAGGGCAGTAAGGTCTTTTCCAAAAACTTAATGAAAAAATACGGCATACCCACCGCCGAATACGAAACATTCAACGATGCCGAAAAAGCTCTTGAATACCTTAAAAATGCACCTGTTCCCACCGTTATTAAAGCCGACGGACTTGCACTCGGCAAGGGCGTAATCATCGCCAATACGCGCGAGGAAGCCGAAAAAGCGGTCATATCCATAATGCAGGATAAGCAGTTCGGCAAAAGCGGCGACAGTATAGTTATTGAAGAATTTCTCACCGGTCCCGAGGTTTCCGTTCTGTCATTCACCGACGGCAAAACCGTTGTACCCATGGTTTCTTCAATGGACCACAAACGCGCACTTGATAATGACGAGGGGCTTAATACCGGCGGTATGGGCACCGTTGCGCCCAATCCGTATTATACTGCCGATATTGCGGCGGAATGTATGGAGAAAATATTCAAGCCGACAATAGCGGCTATGAATGCCGAGGGGCGTACGTTTAAGGGCTGCCTTTATTTCGGTCTTATGCTTACCGAAAACGGTCCGAAAGTTATAGAGTATAACTGTCGCTTCGGCGATCCCGAAACACAGGTTGTTCTTCCGCTTCTCAAAAGTGATTTACTTACTGTTATGCAGGCGGTAACGAACGGCACTCTTTCGGAATGCAATGTGGAATTCTATGATAAGAATGCCGCCTGTGTAATCATGGCATCGGCGGGCTACCCCGTTTCTTACGGCAAGGGATTTGAAATCAGCATTCCCGATGAGGTTTCAGACAGTGTATATGTGGCGGGTGCCGCACTCAAAGACGGCAAGCTCGTTACATCCGGCGGTCGTGTTCTCGGTGTAACTGCAACAGCTCAAACACTTGCCGATGCAATTAAATCTGCATATTCAAAGGTTGAAAAAATCAGCTTTGAAAATGCATTTTACCGCAGAGATATCGGCGCAAGAGCTTTGAAAGCTACGGAGGTTAAATAATTTATGGTTTACCGTGTATTTGTAGAAAAAAAGAAAGATCAGGCTCAGGAAGCGAGAGCATTGCTTGCAGATTGCGTTAATCTTCTCGGCATCGCCGCACTCAAGGATGTTCGCATTATAAACAGATATGATGCCGAAAACATTACCGACGAGCTTTTTGATTATGCTGTTAAAACCGTTCTTTCCGAGCCGCAGCTCGATATTTCGAGTGCCGATGTTTCACTTGATGGGGCAAGAGTCTTTGCTGTCGAATATCTGCCCGGTCAGTTTGACCAGCGCGCAGATTCGGCTGCACAGTGCATACAGATTATTTCCCGTGGCGACAGGCCGCTTGTGCGCTCCGCCAAGGTGTATGCTCTTTACGGCGAACTCTCGGATAGCGATATCGCTGAAATCAAGCATTATGTTATCAACCCCGTTGAAGCGCGTGAAGCCGCGCTCGAAAAGCCCGAAACTCTTAAAACCGACTATGATATTCCCACAACGGTCAAAACGCTTGACGGCTTTTTAAAGCTTGATCGCAAGGGACTTGAGGAATTTGTTGCAGAGTACGGTCTT
>JAZUJG010000345.1:0-2193 GCA_045642645.1 Acutalibacteraceae bacterium
TCAAGCTTAACGGTAAATGAAATTTTACCTTTTTTCGCTGTGAAGCGGTCAACATAAACATTATCGGGATTAGATATGAAAGTTTCGCGGGTGAAATCAGTTTTGCCGCGGGTATATGTAACGGTGTGCAGACCGTTCTGCAAATCAAGATTACGCTTGTAATTCTTTAAAAGTCCGTTTTTTTCGAATTTAATTCTTATATCGCAGCAGGGCATATAAGCCTGCGAGCAGTTTGCAAGCACATTTTTTTCGATAATATCCTGAGCTTCGCCATGCTTACCCTCAAGTACTATTTCGCGAGCTTTTAAAAACGCTTCGTGCGCACCGTCTTTGACTGCGGTCTTGCGCGGGTAGCCTGTCCAAAGCGTGTCAAGGTTCATAGATATTATTTCACTGTCTGTTTTGCCGTAAACCATGGCACCTATGGAGCCGTTGCCGAGCGGCAATGCCTGCTGCCACTTTTTTGCCGCTGATTTATAAAACAGATTGTAGTTATCCTTGTGCATAACAATACCTCTTTCATAGTTATTATGAATATTATATATTTTTAGTTTTTTACAGTCAATATTATCCTTTAATATTTGTAAAATGTTTATTATATGTTATTGTAAATCTCGGTATTATGTGTTATATTTTAAAGAGATTAATTTGAAGGCTTGCGGGGTTTTTTATGTATTATATAATTCTTGACCTTGAATGGAATAATACCTACTGCAAAAAGAAGCAGGGCTTTATGAACGAAATAATCGAGGTCGGTGCGGTCAAACTTGATCAAAACCTTAATCAAGTTGATACTTTTTCAATGTTTATAAAAGCTCAACTCGGTAAAAAACTGCATTCACGCGTTAAAGAGTTGACCAATATCACCAATGACGATATCAGTTCGGGCACACCTTTTTCGCAGACCATGGCGCTGTTCAGAAAATGGTGCTGCGACGGCGGTGAAACTACCGTGCTCACATGGGGCGATACCGACATTCGCGTTCTTATTGAGAATTTCAGGTATTTTAACGGTATCACATTTATTCCGTTTCTTGACAATTACATAAACCTGCAGAAGTATGCACAGGCTTTTATGAATATTTCAAAGGCTGACCAAATCGGGCTTTCCGCCGCGGCTGAAAAGCTCGGCATTCCGTTTGATGATTATTCTTTGCACCGTGCGCTTGATGACAGCCTGCTTACTGCCGACTTGTTCCGCAAGATTTATAATGCAAAAATGCTGCAATCTTACACAATCGTCTGCGATAACGCCTTTTATTCAAAAATTACTTTTAAGCCGAAGATAATCACCGATATCAACAGTCCGCTTATCGATAAAACCAAAATGCGCTGTGTTTGCGATGTTTGCGGTATGCCTTGCGAGAGGGTAAGCGACTGGCGTATATTGAACAAGGCGTTCAGAGCTGTTTTCAATTGCAAGAACTGCGGCAGAAAAATCCGCTTTACCATTCGATTCAAAGAATATTACGACAGAATCGATATTAAATCTTCATCTGTTCCGTTTATAGAAAAGAAGGAAATTACCGCCGTACCTTATGTTGACGGTGAAAATAAATCGGAGGAATAATTGTGTACCCTATAAAGTTAAATCCCGTTTTTAAAGAAATCGTCTGGGGCGGTGAACGCCTTAAATCCGATTACGGCTTTAAGTCCGACCTCAAAAATATTGCCGAGGCGTGGATGCTTTGCGCAAGAAATGACGGCGATAATGTTGTCGTGAACGGTGAATTCAGCGGCAATTCTTTTACTGATGTAATTTCGCATCATAAAGAATATCTCGGCTCTAAAGGCGCAAAATACGGCGAATTCCCGTTGCTTATAAAATTCATTGATGCGAAATCGGATTTGTCGGTACAAGTTCACCCCGATGATGAGTATGCGCGAATCCACGAAAACAGCTTCGGCAAAACTGAAGCATGGTATATTCTTGACTGCGATGAGGGTGCTTCGCTTATTTACGGCTTCAAGGATAAAATCAGCAAGGATGAATTCCGTAATTCAATCTGCGATAATTCATTTCTTGACAAGGTAAATAAGGTTGAAGTTCACAAGGGTGATGTGTTCTTTATCGGTTCGGGTACGCTTCACGCAATCGGCGGCGGCATTCTGCTTGCCGAGGTACAGCAGAACTGCAATACTACTTACCGGGTTTATGATTATAACAGACTCGTTAACGGCAAACCCCGCGAG
>JAZUJG010000346.1:0-4250 GCA_045642645.1 Acutalibacteraceae bacterium
ATTTGCAGCGAATATATGAAGAAAGCATATCAGCACATAGGCAGGGGCGCCGTCTGCGGCATTTGTATGCAGGTCTGCCCCGTGGGCGTAAAGCCTCACAAGCAACAATAAAAATTCCGAAAGGATGTTACCGTAATGGCAAAAATACTCGTTGCCGATGATGAACAGCTTATAAGAAAGTTAATAGGCGACCACCTGAAGAAACTCGGTCATACCATTATTGAAGCCGAAGACGGCGAAAAAGCCGTTATAGCGTTCAGATGCAACCCCGATATTGACCTCGCACTGCTCGATATTATGATGCCCGAAATCGACGGCTGGCAGGTCTGCCGCAAAATACGCGAAACAAGCGGTATACCAGTAATACTCGTTTCGGCGCGCTCGCAGGATTTTGATCAGATAATGGGCTTTGAGTCGGGCGCAGACGATTATGTTACAAAGCCGTTTTCGCTCGTGGTGCTTGAACAACGCATAAATACACTTTTAAAGCGCGGTGCACGCGCCGTGGATCAGCCCGAAGCCGAAGACAACTCTATTAAAATAGACGGTCTTTCAATTTCCGAAACGGCGTATGAAGCAACACTTGACGGCGCAAAAATCGAGCTTACGCTTAAAGAGTTCAGTATACTGCTTATGCTTTGCTCCTCGCCCGACAGAGTTTACTCGCGCGACAATATTCTTAACGAAGTGTGGGGGCTCGACTACATAGGCGACACGCGCACCGTCGATTCGCATGTTGCAAGGCTGCGCACAAAGCTCGGCTCCTGGGGCACAAGGCACCTTATTACCGTTTACGGACTCGGCTACAAGGTAACTAAATGAAACGCAGAAAAATAGGCATTAAAACCCGTGTGTTCCTCGAGGTCGGCGCAATTATTGCGGTGTGCCTGCTCGGTATGTCGCTTGTAAACTCGCGGCTGCTCGGCACATTCTACATAACCAATACGGAACACACTCTAAGCTCAATGGCACAGAACATTGAAGAATATGACGGCAGCGACCTTTCTGCGCTTATAAGCGATTACGAGCATACCAAAGGTGTTTCCATTGACCTGTATGATAAAAATGACAATTACATCTACGCAGGCAGCGGCAAGTTTATTTCGGGCGGCAAGCTTTCGGTAATAAGCAGAACCAATAACCCCGACGGCAGTTATTTTAACATTGTGGCTACCGAAAACAGCACCATGCAGTATATATTGTTCGGCAAGGATTTTTCTGACGGCAGGCATATCGAAATAATGGCAGAAAAAAATCCCATTGAGGAAAATGCGCGCCTCGGCACGCAGTTTACAACGGGTATCAGTATTTTTGCTCTGCTGCTCGCGCTTGTGTTTATTTTCGGCTATGCAAAGCGCTTTACAAAGCCGCTTATTGAAATGAGCGAGGTCACGGCAGGCATTGCGGAACTTGATTTTTCAAGAAAATGCAAGGTAGAGCGCAATGACGAAATCGGCGCACTCGCAGAAAGCATAAACACCGTTTCCGATTCGCTTGCGGGCGCACTCACCGAGCTTAAAGAGAAAAACGCAAAGCTCGAAGAAGATATAGAACACGAGCGCCGCCTCGAAAAAATGCGCAGCGACTTTATCTCCGCCGCCTCGCACGAGTTGAAAACCCCCATTGCCATAATTCGCGGCTATGCCGAGGGCTTAAAGCTCGGTATGGATGAAAATGATGCCTCGGGTCAGGAATACTGTGATATAATTCTTAAAGAGAGCGACAAAATGAACACCCTCGTTTTGAGTATGCTTGAGCAGTCGCTCTATGCTTCGGGCGGCAAAATGCCCGAGCCTGCACCGTTCAAGGTGCTCGGCACGATCAAAAGCTATATGCGCTCCATGGAGCCGATTTTCAACGAAAAAGGCATTACCGCTTATTACGAATGTGACGAAAGCATTACGGCATTTGCCGATGAATCGCAGATAGTGACCGTTTTGCAGAATTACATTTCAAACGCTTGCAGTCACGCATCGGACGATAAAATCATCAAGGTTTTCGTCACCGACGACGGCGAAAAATATCGCCTTAATGTCTTTAACAGCGGCAGCCGCGTAAACGAAAAGGATGCGGATTCCATATTCACAAGCTTTTACCGTGCCGACAAGGCACATTCGCGTGCCGAGGGCAGATTCGGTCTGGGGCTTTCCATAGTGCGCTCCATTGCCGACAATCACGCCACCGACTGCGGCTTTATAAATAACGACAACGGCGTAACCTTCTGGTTTGATTTACCGAAATGCGCCGAATAATTACCGAAGGATTTTTATATGAACATCAGATTTTGTATTCCCTCGCTTCTCGGCGTGGAGGGCTTTATCGCCGATGAACTGCGATTTTTAGGTGCCGAGGATGTTGCCGCCGAAAACGGCAGGGTGCTCTTTTCGGGCGATGAAAATATGCTCGCGCGCGTAAACATCTGCTCGCATTTTGCCGAGCGTGTGCAGATAGTTGTGGGCTCATTCACCGCAAAGACCTTTGAGGAGCTTTTTCAGGGCGTAAAGGCTCTTGAATGGGAGCAGTGGATAGGCAGAGATGATGCGTTCCCCGTAAAAGGCTACTCGCTCAAATCCACACTTTTCAGCGTAAGCGACTGCCAGGCTATTATCAAAAAAGCCGTGGTTGAACGCCTTAAAGAAAAATACGGCATTTCGTGGTTCAGCGAAACAGGCCCGCGGCATCAGATACAGTTTTCCATTATGAATGACAATGTTCTTGCTGTCATCGACACCACGGGCGACGGACTGCACAAGCGCGGCTACCGCCTGCAGCAGAACGGCGCACCCATTAAGGAAACGCTTGCCGCATCAATTTGCGCGGCGGCAAAGCTCAGGCACTACCACACTATGTATGACCCTATGTGCGGCAGCGGCACACTGCTTATTGAGGGCGCGCTGTATGCGCACAACATCGCACCCGGTCTTAACCGCCACTTCGATGCCGAGCGCTTTGACGTGCTTGAACGCGGTATATGGAAAGAGGAGCGCGAACGCGCAATAAGCCTTGAAAAAACCGATACCGATTTTGAGGGCTACGGCAGCGATATCGACTCCGAAGCCATTGCCATTGCACAGCAGAACGCAGGCAGAGTAAAAATCGGCAATAAGCTGCATTTTGAAAAGCGCGATATTAAGGATTTTATAAAGCACAGCGAGCGCGGAACGGTTATATGCAACCCCCCTTACGGCGAGAGACTGCTTGATATTGCCGAAGCCGAAAAGCTTTACAAAACTATGGGTAATGTATTTGACAAGGCGCACGGTTGGAGCTATTATATAATCACTCCCGATGAGGAGTTTGAAAACTGCTTCGGCAGAAAAGCGGACAAGAGCCGCAAGCTTTACAACGGAATGATAAAGTGCAGAGTTTATATGTATTTTAAATAAAAAAGAGGTAATGGTATGAAACATCTTTTTATCGTTAACCCTAAGGCAGGCAAGGGCATTGATGCACAGACATTTAAGGCGGAAACCGAAAAGGAGCTTAAGGCACTCGGTGTGACCGATTACGATATTCACATCACCACCGCCGCCGGCGACGGTATGAAATATGCAAAGAAAGCTGTTGCAACGGGTGAAGAAATCCGCGTTTATGCCTGCGGCGGCGACGGCACGCTCTACGAGGTCGTGAACGCCTGCGCCGAGCATAAAAATGCACAGGTTGCCGCAATACCTCTCGGCAGCGGCAACGATTTTATAAGAATTTTCGAGAAAAAGGAAAATCTGCGTAAAATCGCCGACCATGTAAACGGCACTCCCGTAGAATTCGACGTTATAAAATGCGGCGACCGCTATGCCATAAACCAGTGCTCTATGGGTATTGATGCCGAAATCTGCGCAAAGCAGTCATACTTCAAAAAAGTGCCTTTCCTTTCGGGTGAGGCGGCATACACCGCGGCGCTTCTGTACTGCTTCATAGGCAAAATGAAAAGCCATTTCACCGTTAAAATAGACGATGACGACCCCGTTGAAAGTAACTTCCTTTTCTGCGTGGCGGCAAACTCGCGCTGGTACGGCGGCGGCTACAAGGCAGCCCCCAAGGCACTCACCTACGACGGTCTGCTCGATTTTGTGGTAGTCAGAAAAGATGTACCGAGAATAATGATGCTCGGTCTTATAAACAAATACAAACGCGGCGAGCATCTCGACTGGGAAAGAACGCTCTTTAAGCGCGGCAAAAAAATCCACGTAAAGAGCGCAAAAACTGCGGCAGTCAATGTTGACGGCGAGTGCTACTATGCAGAGGAAAGC
>JAZUJG010000347.1:0-6019 GCA_045642645.1 Acutalibacteraceae bacterium
AGCACGGTGTGGTCGCCGTAACGCTTTGTGAGATTGTTTACCGTTATAAAATCCAAGGAAATACCTCCTAACGGGAAATCCGAACATTTCCCAACTGCATATTTTACACTACGCGCCGTCAATAGTCAAGGTGATTTAGACTTTCATTTGTGACTATAGTGTAAATAATTACATCATTTATAATTGTTGACAAATTTAAGCAAATATGATATTCTCATTAGCGAATAAATTATTTTTTAATGGAGGCAGAATTATGGGTTCCGTACTTGATATCATTATGAATCTTTTCCAGGGCTTTGATCTTACAAAGGTTATCGGCTCAATAGTAGGCGTTGCAGGCAATCACGACCTCGGCGCGATAGTAGGCATACTCACCGATTTCTACGGCAGCTTATTTAATTAAAAACGCAGAAAATTAAAAAAGAAAGCGGGGATTCGATTATTTCTTTTCGCAAGAAATACCGTCGGGTTTCCGCTGTTTGTTTTATAGGGATTTTTATGAAAAAATTATTGTTTTTATCAGTTTTGCTTTGCGTAAGTCTGTTTGCGGCTTGCGGTAAAGGCGAGGTCATAAATGCCGATGTTACTCTGCCCGCAGGGCAAACCGAAACAACTTTGCCCGCATTGAGCGAAACGGCGACCACACAACAGTTCAGTCAGCCCGCAAGCGAAGCATACACCGAGCCGCCGACAACCGAAGCGGTAAGTGAGGCATCCACCGATGCTCCGCCGCAGTCTGCCGAAACTACCGCGCCCGTGACCGAAGCACTTACCGAGGGCGAAAGCACCACGCAGTATGAGCTTAAAAAGACGGGCGAAATGGCATTTTCCGACAGTGCGGACAATAAATACCTTGCCGCCGTTGCAAAAAAGTACGGGCTTGAGCCGTCGCGCCTTGCGGCGATTTACACCGTGCCGGACAATAACGGCAATATAGTGCTTCTGTTTGACGGCAGCAGGGATGAAAACGGCGGGCTCATAAGAACTCCCGACACACTAAAAGCGGTTTACAGTATAGATGCACAGCTGAACTCCGAATGTGCAAGCGAGGACAAGGAGCTTAACGAATGCTCATTCGGTGAAATGAAAGTCATACTTTTTACCGTAACGAAGCATATTATGCCGCAATTTGAAAAGGAGCTGAACGGCTGATTATGGAAATAAGCGAAAAAATGTTTGAAATGAACGGCAAAAAATGTGCCTGCGGCAAGGTGCATAAAATTCCGTTTGTAAAATACGAATCCGGCAGCGGCGTTATAAATACGCTCTGCCCGCACATACGCGCACTCGGCGGCACAAAGCCGTTTATCGTAGCGGATGTGAACACCTTTAAAGCCGCAGGCGAAAAGGTCGAAAAAATCCTTAAAGACGGCGGCTTTGATTTTTCAAAGCATATATTCACCGAAAATCGCACCGAGCCGGATGAAAAGGCGATAGGCTCACTTGTGCTGCATTTTGACCGGTCCTGCGATATTATTGTGGCAGTCGGCTCGGGCGTAATGAACGATTTAAGCAAAATCCTCTCAAAAACTACCGGGCTGCCGTTTATAATCGTTGCCACCGCGCCGTCTATGGACGGTTTTGCTTCCGACACCTCGTCGGTTATCCGCGACGGCTTAAAGGTCTCCGTAAATTCTCGCAGTGCGGATGTTATTATAGGTGATACCGATATTCTGCGCAACGCGCCCGTAAAAATGCTGCTGAGCGGTCTCGGTGATATGCTCGCAAAATACCCGAGTATTTGCGAGTGGCGCATAGGCCAGCTTCTTAACGGTGAATATTACTGCGAGGATGTGGCGCTGCTTGTGCGCGGCGCGCTTAAAAAATGCGTTGACAATGCCGACGGGCTTCTCAGCCGCGATGAAGAAGCGGTGAAAGCCGTATTCGAGGGGCTTATAATCAGCGGCGTTGCCATGGCGTATGCGGGACTTTCGCGCCCCGCTTCGGGTACGGAGCACTACATTTCGCATATATGGGATATGCGGAACGCCGAATTCGGCACACCGTTTGATTTTCACGGTATTCAGTGCGGCATAGGCACGCTGCTTACCGCAAAGCTTTATGATGAACTGCTTAAAATCACTCCCGACCGCGAAAAAGCATTAAAGAGTGTAAACGAATTTGACCTCAGCGCGCATTATGTGAAGCTGCGCGAACTTCTCGGCAACAGCGCCGAGCCGATGATAGAGGGCGAAAAACGCGAGAAAAAATATGACCTTGCCGCACACGCCGCAAGGCTTGAAAAAATAATCGCAAATTATGATGAAATCAAAGATATAATTCTTGCGGAAATTCCGCGGTACACCGAACTGTATGAGCTTTTAAAGCGCCTGGGCGCGCCGATGAGTGCCGAGGATATAGGCAACGACAGTGCGCTTTTGCCGTTTATGTTTATTGCCACGCGCGATGTGCGCGACAAATACATTCTTTCGCGCCTTGCATGGGATATGGGCGTTGACGGGGAGCTTGCGGCAAATATAATATGAAATGACAAAGGGGCTGTGAAAAGCTTTCAACTTTTCACAGCCGTTATTTTTTTATTTTCCGAAGCTTTCATTGAGCAGTACCTCGCGTATCGGCACAAGCCGTTGTGTAAGCAGCTGCGCCGCCTGCGGCGAGGCGAGTTCGTCCTCGGTAAGCGGCTTTATGCCGAGTGCCGCCACCTCCGGGAACCAGTCGTTCCAGCGGTGTATAAGTCTGTTTGCGAGCGTATGGTCAAACTCCTTGCCCTGACGGTACTTTATTGTAAGGTGGTCTATTTCATCCACATAAGAGTGAAGCTCGTATTCGGTCATAAACTTACCTCCTTATAAAACGCGTATATGGTAACGGCAGCCGCCCTCAAAGTAATCGGGGTCGCGCATTGCATCCTTGCCCATAATATCCATAAGCTTAACGGCACGCGTTTCGGTGGTGCCGTCTTCAAACAGGTCTATTATTCTGCCGCCGCGCAGGTCATCGTGTGCGGACATATTGTAGCCCAGCGCCGCATCGGTCGCGAGCGTAATGCCGCAGTATTCGCCCTGAATATCGATAAGGTGGTCGTGGCCGAAGTAAAAGCCTTTTATATCGCCGCGCTGCAAAGCCGCAAGGAACAGACCGCTGTTGAGCTCGGTGGAACAGTTACTTTCGCGCTTTGCGCCTATGGCGCCGCACTGCTCCGGGTTGCGCGTAACGATAATATACTCGGGCAGGCTTATGTGCATAAACATAATGCCGGGGATTTTTCTGCCGTTTTCTTTTTCGATATTCACGGATTCGTTGTAGTACCACATCACCTGGTCAAAAAGCGGTGTACCGTCGCCGCCGCCGTCATTGAGCGGATTCGGCATAACAAAGCGAGTGTCCTCGGGCAGACCGAATTTCTGTATATAGTCGCGCATCATGTGGTTAGAGTCCATAGCCCACAGGTTGAATTTAAGCTCTGTGCCGTCTGCCGAGTAAACGGGCAGGCGGTAGTTGCCCACGCCCGTAATATCCTCGGGGCCCGCGCTTGCAAGGCAGCAGGGTATTTCGGTGTAGGCGCGCATTTCGTCGTTAAGGTCAATTCCCGCTTCCCTGTCGTGATTGCCGAATACGGCGCCCCAGGGAATTTTCTTTTCGAGTATCGGCTCAATAACATCGGTCATATAAGCCTTTACCTCGTCGAAGGTGTCTTTATTAAGGCACTGGTCGCCGCCTATCATAATAAAATCGGGGTCGGTGTTTTCAATAAGCGTGCGAAGACCTGTTTTCAGCTTGGGGCTGAAGCTTTTGCCGCAATGAAAATCCGACACCATAAGCACACGGAATTTTCCGTTTTCGTGAAATTTAAGTACGGGTTTTTCCATAAAGTCCGCTTCTTTCTGTTTTGATAAGAAAATTATACGGGCAAATGTGAAAAAAGTCAATCTGCGAGCCTTGAAATAATAAATGGCGGGTGGTAAAATTATTATAGGTTTTTATTATGCGGGGGGCGGCACTTTGGAAAAATACGCTTTTTTTCTCGATATTGACGGCACGCTGTGCGTTCACGGCGAAATACCGCCTGAAAATCGTCTTGCCATTGCAAAAGCAAGGCGGGACGGGCATTTTGTGTTTGTGAATACGGGGCGTTCATACGGCATTTTGCCGCCCGTGGTGCATACCGTGGAGCTTGACGGGTTTGTTACCTCGCTCGGCAGCAGCGTAATTGTGCACGGCGAATATGTTGAGTGCGGCAGTATGGATATGCACGAGGTCGCTTCGCTGCTCGATATGTTCAATAAAAAGAAATACGGCATAATTTTCGAGGGCGAAAATACCGTATGGAGAAATCAGTATCTCGGGCGTACCGAATACCCCGTAGTGCAAAACGGCGCCGAGCTGCTTGAAAAATTCGGCAGTGAAATAATTTCAAAGCTTTACCTGCCGGTCAAGTTCGATGAAGAAACATTTAATTACATAAACGAACGCTACACGCTCTGCCAGCACGAGGAATATGCCGAATTTACCACAAAAGGGCACACAAAGGCAACGGGTATGCTTGCCGCGGCAGAGCGCGTGGGCGTGCCGCGTGGAAGATGTGTTGCCGTGGGCGACAGCGTGAATGATGAAGATATGCTGCGCGCCGCGGGGATTGCCGTTGCGATGGGCGACGGCGATGAGCATCTGAAAGAAATAAGCGATATTGTTACCTGCGATGCCGAGGACGGCGGCGTTGCCGAAGCGATATTCAAGGTGCTCGGCATAGAGGCGACAGTATGAAAAGCAACCAGAATAGGAAACGGAGGCGAATTTATGAACGATTATCTTGAAGAATACCGTCATTGTGCGGAGCCTGATAAACGCCAAAAAGGTTATTCGTGGCAAACCGCTATCGGTTTGCAGGCGGTAGACGGGCTTGAAACATCGCAATACCTGCACGAAATAGCAAAGAAAAATATTGAGGGCGAGATTTCTGCAGATAATGCGGTGAATCTTATTGACAGTTATTATAAGGAAAATGCCGCCCACACTCCTCTTACAGAGGAAGCAGATAAGGTTTCTGCAAGAATAGCCGTGCTGCTTTCAGAAAACAGCTTTGTCTTTTCGCCTGCGCAGTACATTTCCGTTCATAAGCGTTTATTTGACGGCGTATATAAATTCGCAGGTCAAATTCGTGACTATAATATAACAAAAAAAGAATGGGTGCTTGACGGCGATACCGTTACATACGGCGGTGCGTTTGAATTGCGTGCGGCACTTGATTACGATTTTGAATGTGAGCGTAATTTCAAGTATGATAATCTGTCTGTTGATGAAGTAATCAGGCATCTTGCAAAATTTGTTTCGCGCCTTTGGCAGATTCATATTTTCGGCGAGGGCAATACACGCACAACTGCGGTGTTTTTTATAAAATATCTGCGTTCACTCGGATATGATGTCACAAACGATATTTTCGCAAAAAATGCGTGGTATTTCCGCAATTCGCTTGTAAGAGCAAATTATAATAACCACGGTAAAGGCATTCACGAAACAACCGAATACCTGGAACTGTTTTTGAGAAATTTGCTTTTGGGCGAAGAAAATCCGCTGCATAACCGTGATTTGCACATAAGCGGTGAATTGAAAACAGAATACCCCACAAGTAAAGATGATACCCCACAAGTTACCCCACAAGATGAGATTGTTTCATTTTGTACCGTTCCGAGAAGCAAGACCGAGATTATGAAGCATTGCGGATATAAGGATATTAAGCATTTTACAGAAAAATATCTCAATCCGCTGCTTTCTTCCGGCAAAATAAAAATGACCGTTCCCGATAAACCGAACAGTAAAAATCAGAAATATATTAAAGCTTAAAAGCGGAGAGATTTTTATGAAATTACCCATATACACCGGCACGCAGGGCAGCTGCCACATTCAGGGCATTGCCGTGGATGCCGAAAAAGGCTATATTTATTATTCGTTTACCACCAAGCTCATAAAAGCCACGCTCGAGGGCGAAATCGTCGGCAGTGTCGAAGGGCTTACGGGTCACCTCGGCTGCATAGATTTTAACACTTCCGACGGCAGAGTT
>JAZUJG010000348.1:0-1674 GCA_045642645.1 Acutalibacteraceae bacterium
GCTCACAATAAACGAGGTCGGCTTCGATGTTCCCGTAATCGAGGCGGGCAAAATCGCAATGACCTCCGACGGCGAGCAGATTACCGTTAAATTTGACGGCGGCTCAATAGTATTTGACGAAGCCACCGGCACTATGCTCACATATAAAAAAGACGGTGTGAACGTACTTAAAAAAGATCCCGTTTCACACAACGGCTTCCTGCTTAATTTTGCAAGAGCCTATGTCGACAATGACCGCAACACCTGCGTGGAGTGGGAAAAGCATAATCTTTCCGACCCGAAAATCGTGCTTGAGGATATGAGTGCCGAGGTCAAATCCGGCATTGCCTCCGTAAGCGAATATTTCACTGTTTACGGCAAAGAAGAAGTGCTCTTTAACGCATCTGTTCTTTACATAATCGGCGCAAACGGCGTTACCGATATTGAGGTCAGCGTTTGCCCGGATGAAAACAGCAAGGAGCAGTGCTTCAATATTCCGCGTCTCGGTCTTACATTTGAAGCGGATAAATGCTTTGACGAAATCGAGTATTTCGGCAGGGGCGAAAAGGAAAATCTCTGCGATTTCAACGCCCACGCGCCTATGGGACTTTACACTGCGCTTGTTAAGGATGAGCACGAGCCCTATGTTCGCCCGCAGGATAACTCTAACCACAGCGATACATTCTACCTTAAATTAAAGAGCGAAAAGAACGGCGAAATCGCGATTTATTCCGACAGAAAGTTCACATTCAATGTTCATAACTATACGCAGAATACTCTCCTTAAGGCAGATCACCGCGAGGATGTGGTGGACGAGAAAACCACATTCGTCACTCTTGACGGCTTCACAAGAGGCACCGGCACAAACAGCTGCGGTCCCGAAACGCTGCCCGAATACAGAGTGGATGCTTCAAAAGAGCTTACCTTTAATTTTGTTATCGTTCCCGAAAAATAATTGATAAAAGGGGCTGTCGAATGGCAGCCCCAACTATATAGGTGATAATATGTCAGTATTGAGGTATATATTTGCGGATTACGGCAGTGGTGAATTTAAAAAACTGCTTGAAATCCGCAGTGCCGTTTCCGGCAAAAAAGCCGATAAGCGCGACGGCGAGGCTTTTCACACGCTTTTTCTTATAAAAGATGAAGCGGCAGGCTGTGCGAGCATTACCGCAGACGGCGAGCTTTACTGCGTTGCTGTACTGCCGCAGTACCGCAAAAACGGCAACGGCTCAAAGCTTGTAAATATGCTTGCAGAAAAGGTGAAAGCCGCAGGCGCAAAAGGCGTAATCGCGGAGTTTAATTGCGAGCTGCTTGCGTTTTTCAACAAATGCGGACTTGCGCATTGCGGCGTTACTTATGAAAAGAACGGCGCGCGTTTTCTCAAAGCCGAGCGCAGCTTCATTTTTGAGGATGCCGAGTGGGTTGAGTTCGGCGGCGAGACCGAAGCGGTCATAGTCCGCGGCGATTTTACACTCCGGAAGAAGCAGAAAACCGAGCTGCTTGTTTCGGGCTTGGGCTACTGCGAAATATATGTGAACGGCAAAGCCGTTTCCGACAGACTGCTTGCGCCTGCATGGACAAATTACGTTCAGCGCGACCTGACAAATATGAATCTGCCCGTTTACGACACCCTCACAACGCGCACTCTTTACGAAAGGCTCGATATTACACGCTTTGTGAAAAAGGGCGTGA
>JAZUJG010000349.1:0-9921 GCA_045642645.1 Acutalibacteraceae bacterium
CGCATAAATTATGTTGCGCGCCCGCAGTATGAGGACAATTCCGTAAAAGAGCCCGTTTGCGAGCTCGATGAAAATGAGGTCAAGCCTGCCAATACCGCTTCATTCAACGGCAGTAAGTACGAGATTTACGACGCAGCCGTTTCCTATGAACAGGCAGCGGCTTTCGCAAAACTCAAAGGCGGTGTGCTCGCAGTAGCAGACGGCAAAAACGAAGCGAAAATGCTGCAGTTTTTACTTAAAGAGTGCGAAGCCTATTATATGGGCGGCGAAGGCGAAAGTGTGCTTCTTAACGAAAAGCATAAAGACTCCGAAAGCGATCTCGGCAAAGTCGGTTTTATTATAGAATATGAAGATAATGCCGAAAAAGTAACATTGGTTTACGATGCCAACGGCGGCGAGGGTGCTCCCATTGAAAAAGTAGCCGAAAACGGCGCCGAAATCGTGATAAGCGATGTTGTTCCGGTAAACAAAAACAAGGAATTCCTCGGCTGGTCGAAAGATAAAAAGGCCGATAAAGCTGAGCTTAAATCCGGCGATACCCTTAAAATTACCGAAAATACCGTAATTTATGCGGTTTGGGACTGATATTTACCCTAATATTTGCGAAAAACACTTGCAAATTACAGTATTATATGATATATTGCTATCGTAAGCATATTAACCGAGTTGAGAGCAGGTTCACCTGCTCTCAACTTTCATTGTAAGGGGTGCTTTGATTGGCAAAAAACACTGTTTCACTTGTATGGGACATTGCAGAGCCCATAGCCGAAAGTCTCGGTCTTGTGCTTTGGGATGTTTGCTTTGAAAAAGAGGGGGCAAACTACTATCTCAGAGTATATATTGATAAAGACGGCGGTGTAGGTATTGAGGATTGCGTCAATATGAGCCACGCACTTGACGGTCCGCTTGACGAAGCCGACCCGATTGACAGGCAGTATAATCTGCAGGTTTCCTCACCCGGAATTGAGCGCAAGCTCACAAGGGATTTTCACTTTGAATACGCTATGGGCGAAAAGGTCATTTTAAGGCTCATACGCCCCTGCAACGGTGTGCGCGAGTTCAAAGGCATACTCGTTGATTATGTTGACGGCGCCGTTACTCTGCAGATCGACGACGAAACGGCAATGACCGCCGAAAAGAATGAAATCGCATTCGTCAAGCTTGACGATTTCGATATATAAAGTTTATAAAAAAATTGCAATATACGCGCGGGCGAATCCCCGCAACTGAAAGGATTGGTAAGAAAATGGCTAAGAAAGCAGCAAGCAAACCCACAAATGAGAACAAGGATTTCTTCGAGGCAATATTTGCTCTCCAGGAAGAAAGAGGAATCCCCGCGGATTACCTGCTTGAAAAGGTTTGCAACGCAATAATAGTTTCCGTAAGACGCGATTACGGCGGCGAGGATGTTGTATTCTGTGACTGCAACCCCGAGGAATACAAGCTCAGAGTTTACCTCAAAAAGAGAGTTGTCGAAGAAATTGAAAACGAATACACCGATATTCTTCTTGACGATGCCAAAAAGTACAGCAAGACCGCTCTTGTGGGCGATTACATCGAAATCGACCTTGAAACAAAGAATTTCGGCAGAATTGCCGCACAGACCGCAAAGAACGTTATACGCGGCGATATCCGCGATGCCGAAAGAGGACTTATGATGCGCGAGTTCCAGTCAAAGCAGCAGGAGCTTGTTACCGGTAAGGTGCAGAATGTCGATGCAAAAACCGGCAATGTTACTCTTGAAATCGGCAAAGCCGTTGCAGTTCTCCCCAAGGGCGAGCAGGTTCCCGGCGAGGAGTTCAGAGACGGTCAGCTTGTTAAAATTTACATTGTTGATGTCCGAGAAACCCAGAAAGGCCCCAAGGCTATGATTTCAAGAACACATCCCGGTCTTGTAAGGCGTCTTTTCGAAACCGAAGTACCCGAAATTTATGACGGACTTGTTGAAATCAAATCGGTTGCCCGCGAGGCAGGCTCAAGAACGAAAATCGCTGTTTTCTCAAAGGATGAAAATGTTGACCCCGTAGGCGCCTGCATAGGCCCCAAGGGTGCAAGAGTGGGCAAGATCGTGGAAACTCTCGGCGGCGAAAAAATCGATGTTGTTACTTTCGATGAGGACCCCGCAAAATTCATTGCGGCGGCACTCGCTCCGGCAGATGTTCTCTCCGTTGAAATCGACGAAGAAAATGAAAAGGCATGCCATGTAACAGTACCCGATACACAGCTTTCGCTTGCAATAGGCAACAAGGGTCAGAATGCCCGCCTTGCCGCAAGACTTACCGGCTGGAAAATTGACATAAAGCCCGAAAGCGGCTTCTACATCCCGCAAAATCAGTGAGGATTTGATTATGCGCGAAAGAAAAATACCTATGAGAAAATGCACGGGCTGCGGCGAGATGAAGCCTAAAATCGAGCTTATCAGAGTCGTGAAAAGTCCCGAGGGCGACATAAGCCTTGACCTGACCGGCAAAAAATCCGGCAGGGGCGCTTATGTCTGCCGTTCAAGCGAGTGTTTTGACAAGGCACGCAAAGCCAAACGCTTTGAAAAAGCCTTTGAAACCTCCATACCCGAGAGCGTTTATGACGATATGGCAAAACAACTCGGCTGAAATCCCGAAAGGAGCGCTGACGGTTGAATATTAAAGATGCTATGGGCTTTCTCGGCATTTGCCGCAAGGCGGGCAGGCTCGCCTGCGGGCACGATGCGGTAGTGGAAACGCTCAGAAATTCGCAGTGCCGCCTGGTGATGCTTGCTTCGGATGCATCGGCGCGGCTCGTAAGGGAAATGGAATTTGAATGCTCGCGTGACGGCAGAAGCATCGAGGTGCTTAAAACCGCCTGCTCTATGGAGGATTTTGCCGCGGGAATCGGCAGACGCTCCGCAGTTTATTCCGTCACCGATGACGGATTCGCAAACAAACTTAAACAGAAGTTCGGGGAGGAATTAGATGGTAACTAAATATAAAGTAAGCGAAGTTGCAAAGGATTTCGGCAAGCAGGGTAAAGATATTATTGAGCTGCTTGCAAAATATTTTGAAGAACCCAAAAAGACTCAGACGGCTCTCGATTCAAAAGAGTTGGATGTAATTTTTGACGTTCTCACTCAGGAAAATCAGGTCGAAAACTTCAACGAGTATTTTGCCATGCAGAAGCCCGTTGAAAAGCCTGCTGCCAAAAAGCCCGAAAAGAAGGCTGAACCCAAGGCGGACAAAAAGCCTGCACAGAAAGCAGATGCAAAGGGCGCAAAGAATGAAAAAGGCGAAAAGGCCGCAAAGCAGGAACAGAAGCCTGCCGGTAAGTCCGATCCCGCACCCTTCAAAAAGCACGAAAAGAAGAATGACGGCCCCATGCAGAGCCGTACCAAGGGCGAAAAGCGCACTATCGACACAAGAGCCGATAATATTCAGCTTGAAAAGTATAATGAGAAGTACGAAAATATTGCGCCCGTACATTCCATAAACGATAATGCTTCCAACAAGCAGAAGCTCAAACAGAAAAGCCAGCAGTACAGAAAACAGCAGGGTATGCGCTCGCATAAGAAGGAAACCGAGGCTGAAAGACTTAAAAGAATTGAAGCCGAAAGAGCCAAAAAGACTCTTGTTATTACCGTCGGTGATGAAATCACGGTCGGTGACCTTGCCGCACTTCTTAAAAGAACAGCGGCGGAAGTCATTAAAAAGCTGTTCTCGCTCGGCGTAATGGCAAGCGTAAATCAGGTGATTGATTTCGATACCGCCGAAATCGTAGCTTCCGAGCTCGGAGCAAAGGTCAAAAAGGAAGTTGTCGTTACTATTGAGGACAGAATTATCGACGACCACGAGGACGAAGAAACCGACCTTCTGCCCAGAGATCCCGTTGTATGCGTAATGGGTCACGTCGACCACGGCAAAACCTCGATTCTCGACGCTATCAGAAACACTTCCGTTACCGCTACCGAGGCGGGCGGTATCACACAGCATATAGGCGCTTACAGAGTAAGCCTCAACGGTCAGGAAATCACATTCCTTGACACTCCCGGTCACGCCGCATTTACAGCTATGCGTGCAAGGGGCGCTATGGCTACCGATATTGCCATACTCGTTGTTGCCGCAGATGACGGTATTATGCCGCAGACTATCGAAGCCATCAACCACGCAAAAGCCGCCGGCGTTTCTGTCGTGGTCGCCATCAATAAAATGGATAAACCCGGCTCATCACCCGACAGAGTTATGCAGCAGCTCACCGAGCACGAGCTCGTGCCCGAGGAGTGGGGCGGCGATGTAATCTGCGTGCCCGTTTCCGCAAAAACAAGAATGAATATAGACAAACTTCTCGAATCCGTACTGCTTGTTGCAGAGGTCAAGGAACTTAAAGCAAACCCCAACCGCGCAGGTAAGGGTATAGTAATCGAGGCAAGGCTCGATAAGGGCAGAGGTCCCGTTGCCACACTGCTTGTGCAGAACGGTACACTTAAAACCGGCGATATAATCGTTGCCGGCACCGCGGTGGGCAGAGTCCGTGTTATGACCGATGATAAGGGCAGACGCGTTGACGAAGCAGGCCCCTCCGTTCCCGTTGAAATCACAGGTCTTGCCGATGTTCCCACCGGCGGCGACCAGTTCGACTGCGTTTCCGACGAAAAGCTCGCAAGAGAGCTTGTTGAACAGCGTAAAGCCAAGCAGAAAGAGGAAGAATTCAGCTCCTTCCAGAAAGTTACGCTTGATACTCTGTTTGATTCCATCAACGGCGGCGACCTCAAAGACCTCAATATTATCGTCAAAGCGGATGTTCAGGGCTCCGTTGAGGCAGTTCGCCAGAGTCTCGAAAAGCTCTCCAATGACGAAGTCAGAGTACGCGTTATACACGGCGGCGTAGGTGCTGTAAATGAATCCGACGTTATGCTTGCAAATGCATCCAATGCCATTATAGTCGGCTTTAATGTAAGGCCCGATGCCGTTGCCGAAGCAAATGCCGAGCGCGACAAGGTCGAAATGAGGATGTACCGCGTTATTTATGATTGCATTGAGGAAATAGAAGCAGCTATTAAGGGTATGCTTGCTCCCAAATACCGCGATGTTGAGCTCGGTAAAGCCGAGGTACGCAATGTATTCAAGCTTTCAAGCGCAGGCACAATCGCCGGCAGCTATGTTACCGACGGTAAGGTTTCGCGTAATGCAAAAATCCGCGTGGTGCGCGACGGCATAGTTATATTTGAGGATGAAATCGCTTCTCTCAAACGCTTTAAGGACGATGTGAAAGAAGTTGCCTCCGGCTATGAATGCGGTATCGGTCTTGTTAAGTTCAACGATATCAAAGAAGGCGATGTGCTTGAAGCATTCATCACCGAAGAATATACGGAGTAACGAGTTATGAGCAGTTACAGACAAAGCCGTACGGCTGAAGATATTAAACGCGAAATAGTTGCCATTGTAAGAGAACTTAAGGACCCGCGCATAAGCGAGCATATCATAAGCATCGCAAGAACGGAAACTTCCGGTGACCTTTCGTATGTTAAAGTTTATGTCAGCGCTATGGAGGGGCTTGAGGTCGCAAAAAATGCAGCCAAAGCCCTCACGGGCGCTACGGGGCTTGTAAGGCGCGAGGTCTGCCAAAGACTCGGGCTCAGAAAAGCTCCCGAAATTAAATTTATTGCCGATAATTCCATTGAGTACGGTATGAATATCGTTAAAAAGCTCGATGAAATTGCAGGCGAAAGCAACGGTTGAGGCGTTATGGTAATTAATATTTTTGAATGTGCAAAGCTTATAAAGAAGCACGATGAATTTACCGTGCTCTCGCACGAGCACCCCGACGGCGACACGCTCGGTTGTGCTTATGCGCTTTGCGCGGCTTTGAAAAAACTCGGTAAAAAAAGAGAGTTCAAATGCTGTGATGAGGTGTCGAAGGACTTTTACTATATGTCCGACGGCTTTGAAAACGACACTGTAAATAACCCCTACATAGTGTCGGTAGATGTTGCCGATGTTCAGCTTTTAGGCTCACTTGCCGACGAATACGGCAGCAAAGTCGACCTTTGCATAGACCACCACGGCTCCAACAGCTACTATGCCGCAAACACACTTGTTGAGGAGCGTGCGGCGGCTTGTGAGATTATTTACGAGCTTATTAAAGTGCTCGGCGTTGAGCCGGACGGCTACATAAGGGATGCTGTTTATACGGGCATTTCCACCGATACGGGTTGTTTCAGGTACCCGAACACCACATCAAATACATTCCGCGTTGCATCAGAGCTTTATGAAAAAGGCTGTAGCAGCAAGCTAATAAATAAACTGATGTTTGAAACGAAAACACGCAGTTTTCTCAAATTGCAGGAGCTTGCATTGAAAACGCTTGAATACCATTTTGATGAGCGCTGTGCAATCATTACAATTACAAATGAAATGTATGAACAAAGCGGTTCAAATGAGCACGAGTGTTACCCCATAACCGCATTGCCGCGGCAAATAGAGGGTGTGCTTGTGGGGCTTGTTATCAAGCAAAAGGCAAACGGCACTTACGGCGCATCGGTGCGTACCGAGGGCGATATTGATGCTTCGGCTATATGCGCACAGCTCGGCGGCGGCGGTCACAGGGGCGCGGCAGGTTGCAGGTTTGAATCGTACAATGACGGTAAAGCCAGACTGCTTGAGGTCATTAAAAATGCATTGGACGGCTGATATATGACAGGCATAATTCCGCTTGATAAGGGCGAAAACATAACCTCGTTTTTCGCGGTAAACAAGTTAAGGCGCATTCTCGGCGAAAAGAAATGCGGCCACACGGGTACGCTTGACCCGAATGCAACGGGTGTTCTGCCCGTGGCGGCAGGCGGCGCTACGCGGTTTATTGAACTTTTGCCCGACCATACCAAAAAATACGAAGCCTCGTTCAGAACGGGGCTTTGCACCGATACGCTCGATATTTGGGGCAAGGTGATTTCCGAAAGCGGCAAAACCGCTTCACTTGAAGAAATCAGCGCGGTATTACCGCAGTTTCGCGGCAATATTGAGCAGCTTCCGCCTATGTATTCGGCACTGCGTAAGGACGGTGTGCGCCTTTACGAGCTTGCGCGCAAGGGCGTGGAGGTCGAGCGCGAAAAACGCGCCTGCACGGTTTATGCGCTTGAAGCGGGCGTTCTGCCGAACGGCGATTTTTCGCTTAAATGCGAATGCTCGGCGGGCACATATATACGCTCACTCATAAGCGATATAGGCGATTTGCTCGGTTGCGGTGCGGTTATGACTTCTTTAAGGCGAACGGCGGCTTGCGGTATAGAAATAAGCAGTTGCTTCACGCTTGACGAAATCAGCGAAGCGGCACAGAACGGCAGTTTAGATGGCATAATAATTCCGCTTGAAAAGCTGCTTGCGTCATACCCTGCGGTTGAAGTTACCGAAAAGCAGGGCATCCGCTTTAAAAACGGCGGCGACCTGATGCGCGACAGACTTAAAAATATATCTGCCGAAGGTCTTGTCAGAGTTTACGCCGCAGGTGAATTTCTCGGTTTGGGCGAATTGAGCGCCGAAAGCGAAAGTTTAACAGTGAAAAGAGTTTATCAGGAAAGATGATACATAACGAACATAACGACACGGTGTCGGTTGCCCTCGGTACATTCGACGGGCTGCATATCGGTCACAGGGCGGTCATAACCGCCGATAAAAGTGAATATTCACGCCGTGCGGTGCTTATGTTCACACAGCATCCCCAAAAGATTATAAGCGGCGTGTCGCCCGGGGAGCTTGTTACACATAAAAAATGCGGAGAATTGCTGCACGAATGGGGTGCTGAGCCGGTTTATACGGATTTTGCCGCCATTGCGGACTATTCCCCGCGCGAGTTTTTTGAAAAAATCATTGCAGGCGAACTGCACGCCGATGCCGTAAGCTGCGGCTTCAACTACCGCTTCGGTAAAGATGCAGGCGGCGATACCGATCTGCTTAAAGAGCTTTGCACCGAATACGGCGTAAAGCTTACCGTGTGCGATGCCGTGGAATATAACGGCGCTCCCGTAAGCTCCACGCGCATACGCGAGGCTTTGCGTTCGGGCGATATCCGTTCTGCTAACAGGATGCTCGGCAGGCGCTATTCGTATGCTTTTGAGGTCGTGCACGGCGATGAACGCGGCAGAACGCTCGGCTCACCGACTGCAAATCAGTTTTTCGGTGAGAATATGACCGTGCCGCAGTTCGGAGTGTATGCTTCATTCACTACCGTGAACGGAGTGAAATATCCGTCGGTCACGAATATAGGTATTCGCCCCACGGTCGGCAGCAGCACAGAGCGCAGCGAAACGCATATAATCGGCTTCAGCGGTAATTTGTACGGTACATTTCCCGAAGTAGAGCTTGTGGAAAAGCTGCGTGACGAAAAGCAGTTTTCGTCATTTGAGGAGCTTTCCGAAAATATAGCCGCCGACAGAGCAGCGGCGCTTGCCATACTCAAGAAGGAGGAAAAATAATGGAATTTTCCAACAAAATCAAAATATCCCCCTCAATTCTTTCGGCAAATTATGCTTCGCTTTCTTTCGATGTGGAAAAGGTGCGCGCAGGCGGAGCCGATATGCTCCACGTAGATGTTATGGACGGGCATTTCGTGCCGAATATCTCCATAGGTCCTCCGGTTGTAAAATCACTTAATAAAGCAACCGATATGCTTCTTGACTGCCACCTTATGATTACCGACCCGCTCCGGTATATTGATGCTTTCGTAAGCGCGGGCGCGGACATAATTGCCTTCCATACCGAAAGCAACGGCGGTATAGATGAAACAATAGAGAAAATAAAAAACGCAGGCGTAATACCTGCGCTTGTAATAAAACCCGCAACTCCCGCGAGCGTTGTACTGCCGTATCTTGATAAGGTCGGTATGGTGCTTGTTATGACGGTGGAGCCGGGATTCGGCGGTCAGTCCTTTATGGCGGATATGCTGCCGAAAATCAAAGAGATAAGAGAAAAAGCAAACGAGATCAACCCCTCGCTTCTTATAGAGGTGGATGGCGGCATCGTTCCCGAAACCGCAAAGCTCTGCATAGAAGCGGGTGCGGATGTGCTTGTTTCCGGCAGCTACATTTTCGGCGCGGAGGATACCGCGGCGGCAATAGCATCACTCAGAGGTTGATTTCCTCTCCGTATTCAAAGAGCCTTGCCGCATCCCAAACGCGGCAAACGCCCGCTTCGCCGTATTCGCTCAGCATAAATTCGAGCGCCGCGGCAAATGTGGGCTTAGGGTAAATTACGACGGTAAAAATACCGTCAAGCATATAGCACGCATACGAACGAATGCACTCACCGCGGTTTTTCAGAAGCGCGGCGGTATCAATGCAGGCGTTTCTGTCAAGCGGCGTAAAAATAATCGGTTCATCATCTTTTTTTAAAATCGTGCGTTTTTTCGCTTTGCCGTCTGCCGCCGGCAGTGAGGTAAAGTAAAGTATGCAGCCGCCGTCATCAAGCGGTGTGGCTTCAATAAGCAGTCTGCCGTCGGTGTCGATCGGCTTTCCGAGCATCAGGCGCGCCTTGTCAAGTATTGTCCATATCACGCGGCGCGTTTCAATGTTTGAGTAATCCATTTCATCGTAAGTTATGTCAAGCTCGTGCATATCCTCGTGCGAGAGTGCAACTGTTATTTTTTCGCTGCCGTTTGCTTCTATTTTCAACCTTAACAACCCCTTAACAGTTTTTATACTACTATACTACTCACATAGCTTATTCACAATGATAAAAAAATGGAAAGGAACTTCACTATGAAATTCGCAGTAAGCAGTTACAGCCTCGGCGGGCTTGTCCGTCGCGGCGAGGTTACCGAAAAAGGTCTTATCACCGTTGCAAAGGAGCTCGGCTTCGACGGCATCGAGTTTGCGGAGATTCATCCGGCAGACGGTCAGGATAAAATCGAATACGCAAAAGAGCTTCGCGCAGAGTGCGAAAGAGTGGGCGTAGTTCCCGT
>JAZUJG010000350.1:0-4717 GCA_045642645.1 Acutalibacteraceae bacterium
ATATGGATGTTCGTTTTCAGCGATTATCAGAAAAACCGCTTCCTTGCACTCATAAAGCCGGAGGATTTCCCCGATGAAAGCTTTCAGCAGCTGCGCGGTCTTAACGCGCTCGGCTCGGGCGGATTTTTCGGTCAGGGTTTCCTGAAAGGCGCATACACTCAAGCAGGTGCGGTTCCCGAAAGCGAGAACGATATGATATTCAGCGTTGTGGGCGAGGAAACGGGCTTTTTCGGCTGTTTAATCGCTTTGGCGTTACTTTTCCTTATTGTGTGGGAAATGTACAGAATAGGCAAAAATTCGCGTGAATTCTCGGCACAGCTTGCCTGCTGCGGCATGGCGGTGCTTATAACCTCGCAGGTCATTATAAACCTCGGTATGTGTCTTATGGTGCTGCCGGTTATCGGCATAACGCTCCCCTTCTTCAGTGCGGGCGGCTCGAGTACGCTTTGCCTTTATGTCGGGCTCGGTCTTGTATTCAGCATATACCGCTACAACCGTTCACGCGAGGTCGTTAATTTCAGGTTGAGTAAAATATCAACACCGTTCTCTGAATTTTAATAAAAGGAAAATATATGAAAAAACTTCACCTTATATGCAACGCGCACCTTGACCCCGTATGGCAGTGGACAAGCGACGAGGGGCTTGCAGCAGCGATTGCCACCTTCAAAAGCGCCGCCGACCTTGCGGATGAATTTGACTATATATTCTGCCACAACGAAGCATTTCTTTACGAATCAATCGAAAAATACGCTCCCGCTCTTTTTGACCGTATAACGGCGCTTGTTAAGGCGGGCAAATGGAAAATTATCGGCGGCTGGTACATTCAGCCCGACTGCAATATGCCCTCGGGCGAATCGTTTGTAAGGCAGATAAAAGCCGGTGAACGTTACTTCCTTGAAAAATTCGGCGTTAAGCCGACTACGGCGTGCAATTTCGACTCGTTCGGTCATTCTGCGGGACTGGTGCAGATTCTTAAAAAATGCGGATTCGACAGTTACCTTATTTCCCGCCCGTCTGGTGAGGCGTTCAATTATCCCGGCAGATTTTTTGAATGGTGCTCCCCCGACGGCAGCAGCATAACGGTTGGCAGAGCACCGAGCTACGGCAGCGGTATGGGGCACGCGGCAGAAAAAATCAAATACAATTCCGAAAATGCCGAAGATGTGGACTTTGTGCTTTGGGGCGTAGGCAACCACGGCGGCGGTCCGTCAAGAAAAGACTTGGCCGATATAGCCGAGCTGAAAATTGACGGGTTTGAAATATTCCATTCAACGCCCGAAAAGCTTTTCGGCGATAACATTAAGATTTCCGGCAAAGTAACCGGTTCACTTGTAACAAGTATGCCCGGCTGCTACACCTCTATGGCAAGAATGAAGCAGGCACACCGTTTTACCGAAAATCTGCTTTACAATGCAGAAAAGCTGATTTCCGTTGCAGCCATGGCAGGCTGTGATTTTGATTATGATGAACTGAAAAAAGCGGAGAAAAAACTGCTGCTTGCCGAATTCCACGATATTCTGCCCGGCACATCCGTACCCGACGGCGAAAAGGAAGGTCTTGAGCTTCTGGCTGCCGCCGCAAATGTATACAGAGAGAGCAGAATGAAAGCTTTTCTGTATCTCGTTATGGGTGAAAGTGCGGCAGAAGCGGGCGAATACCCGATTTTTGTGTTTAACCCCCTGCCGTATGAGGTAACTTATCCGGTTGAAGCGGAGTTTACGCTTGCAGACCAGAATTGGGACAGAAGCACCACAACAGTACCCGAAATATACATTGACGGCGAAAAAATTCCCGTGCAGCAGATAAAGGAAAACCCGACATTGAATCTTGACTGGCGCAAGAGAATTGCCTTTGAGGGCAAACTCAAACCGATGGGTATAACAAGGTTTTCGGTGAAAACAAATGTTATTGAGAAGCCGGTAAAAGAAGAAAAACGCGCAAACCTCAACGAGCTTATTTCAAAAGACGAACTGCTTTTATCCCCCGCTTCACTTGTAATGTATGACGATACGGCAGACCCGTGGGGAATGAGCAGTGCAGAGCTTAAAGAACTCGGCACAAATCCCGTACAATTCACCCTTATGAGTGAAGCTCAAGCCGCCGAATTCTGCGCAGTCGGGAAAATCGCTGCAGAGCACATTACCGAGGACGGAGATGTGTTCACGGCATTTGAGCAGTTTTTGAAATGCGGCAGCTCGCGTGCGGCGCTTGAATACAGATTTTATAAAAAGCACCCGTGGATTGATATTAAAGTTACACTTGAATTTGCCGAAAAAAACAAGCTGGCAAGGCTTAAACTGCCAATCGGCAGCGGTCAGCTTTGCGGCGACGGTCCGTATGTAGTTGAAAACAAGGGCGACAACGAAATAAATTACCAGAAATGGCTCGGCGTGAAAAACGGCAAAAATATTACCGCCGTACTGAATGACTGTGTTTACGGCGGTAAAAAATGCGAAAACGGTATTGAAATTACACTTGTGAGGGGCGCGGGCTACCTTTTCCACCCTATCGGCGATTTGCCGCTTTACCCCGAGGACAGATACCTGCCGAGAATCGACTGCGGCAGATACACATATAATTTCAGAATCATGCGCGGCAATGTAAGCGAAATAACAAACGAAGCTCTGATGTTTAACGAAAAGCCGTATGCCGTAAACGCTTTTCCGATTGCTGCCGGCAAAAAGGAATTTGACATACACACCGATAAGCCCGAAAATATGCCTGTTTGCCGCTATGAAAACGGCAAACTGATTATGAGATTTTTCAACCCCGAAAATGAGCCGCAGAGCTTTATGCTTACGGTTGAAGACAACAAAACCGAGGTCGAACTCGGCAAGGGCGAAGTTGTTTCGGTGGTTTATGAAAACGGCGTTTTTACCGTTAACGGGGACGAAATCATTATATAACAATCAACCCCGAAAATCCCGATCTCACAAAAATACCCCTGTGGCATTTTCTGCCGCAGGGGTATTTTTTATTCACTCTTTTGATGAATTATCGGTTAAAGCTTTTCCAATTTTGCCATTTTAGCCATAATCTTTTTTGTGCCGTAACTGTCAAACGCAATTTCAAGCACCATATCGCCGCCGACGGACTTTGCACTGATAATAAGCCCCTCGCCGAAGGTTTTATGCTTAACGTGGTCGCCTACTCTGAAATCGAGTTTAACGGCGGACTTTGCAGACGAAGAATAATTACCCGTACCGCTGAAGCCGCCCGCAGATTTCACACTGTCGCTTGCGCTGCCGGAATACTGCTTTTTGGGCGCGGACTTTGATGCGGACGGTGTATACGATGAGCCGGACGAGAAACCGGAGCCGCCGAAAAACGACGAGCCGAACGACACGCTGCTGCGCTTATTATCCTCTACATCCTTCAATTCATCGGGAATCTCACCGAGAAAGCGCGACGGGCGCGTAAGAGTGGTGTTGCCGTACATCATACGCGAGCGGGCGTTTGTAATATATAATTTCCGCTTTGCGCGGGTTATCCCTACGTAGCAAAGGCGGCGTTCCTCCTCGACTTCGGTGGGGTCATACATAACCTGATTACCGGGGAACAAGCCCTCCTCTACACCGACTATGAACACAACGGGGAATTCAAGTCCCTTTGCGGAGTGCAGGGTCATCATTACGCAGGAATCGGCATCGGCATTGTAATTGTCAATATCGGTCATAAGGGCAATTTCCTCAAGGAAGCCCGTGAGCGTTGCATCTTCGCTTTCCTCAAAATACCTGACAAGGTTAGCGAGCAGCTCCTGAACATTCGCCTTGCGTTCTTCGACAGTTTCCTTATCAAGCTCAAGCGACTGCCAATAGCCCGTTTTATTTATAACATCGTCAAAAAATTCGGATATTTCGTTTTCTTCAAGCGAAAGTGAAAGCGAGTTTATAAGGTCGGCAAACTCCTTGAGCTTTCCCGCGCTGCGCGCAAGCATCGGGTATTCAGCCGCGTGTGAAATAACCTCAAACACCGAAAGTCCGAGCCCGTCGGCAATTTCAAAAGCGTTGTTAACGCTTGTCTCGCCTATGCCGCGCTTGGGCTCATTTATAATCCTGCGAAGGCGTACCGAGTCAGAGGGATTCGCTATGACACACAGGTATGCAAGTACATCCTTGACCTCTTTGCGCTCGTAAAATCTGTGCCCGCCGATAACCTTATACGGCACAGATTCATACACAAGCGCGCGCTCGATGCTGTTTGACTGTGCGTTAGTTCTGTAAAGCACGGCAAAGTCCGAAAACTTTCTGCCGCGGGCAACGCCGTTAAGAATTTCTTCGGCAACGAATCTGCCCTCGTCGCGATCATCGTTAAGAAAGCGCACGGTGATTTTGTCGTCACCCTCGTTTTCGGTCCAGAGCGTTTTACCCTTTCTGCCCTGATTGTGCTTGATTACGGCATTTGCCGCATCGAGAATAACCGAGGTTGAACGGTAGTTCTGTTCAAGTCTTATGACGGTCGTATCGTCATACTGATTTTCAAATTCAAGTATATTTTCGATGGTCGCACCGCGGAATTTATAAATACTCTGGTCATCATCGCCGACAACACAAATATTGCGGTAACCGCCCGCAACCAGCGAGGTAAGCACATACTGCGCGTGGTTTGTATCCTGATATTCATCGACCATAACATAACGGAAACGGTTTTGATAGTATTCAAGAACATCGGGATTTTCCTGCAAAAGCTTCACGGTGAAGTCGGGAGGCCAAGCGGG